>CAZVQE010000076.1:0-9593 GCA_964628875.1 uncultured Anaerolineae bacterium | reverse complement strand
GCTCAATCAGCGAAACATACTTGACGTATTGGCTTGGGATGATCGAGTCGTAGCCGCGAACGTCTTGTAGATCAAACAGCCACGCTGCGTTGGCGTTGAGTGGTTTTGTGCCGCTGGCTTCGTAGGTGGTCAGTCGCCACAGCGTTTTATCTTGCTGGAGAAATTTGATTGCGTCGGGCGTGTGGCTCAGCAACGTCGGATCAACCGACGGATTGAAACCGTGCCACGCAACCGCAAGATCGAGCGCGAGCAAAGCGATGAGGAGTAGCGACGGCGCAAGACGTATCCGAGCGTCATTGGCATGGCGTGTGCGCAGCATCCATCGCACGACGACAAAGCCAGCGATCAGCAAAAACGCAAGCCAGAGCAACTGCGGCGCAAGCAAACTGAAAAATTGCTTGGGCGCGCTCATGCCCGCGTTGAATTTGTCGGCGCCTGCTGCGAGCCGCATGATGACTGACTCAGCGGCGCTCCACAGCATCCGCGCCAAAATTGTGATTACTGCGAGCGCGATTCCAAAAATGATGCCCGCGACGGAGATGAGCCTGACGCTCGCAGTGAGCCGCGCGCGCTGAGACTCGATGACTGCAAAGCCAAGACCCGCCAGCGCCGCTAAGCAAAACGTGAGCGGAAAGACCCAACGAAATGGCGAGTGCAATTGATTGACACCCGGCAAGCCGTAATACAAAATCGCATACGCGGGCGTGCCAAAAATAAACAGCACGCTAAAAAACGCGAGCGCGATAAAGAAGCCGCGCGGCGCATTGACGCGACGATCATACAGATGCGCGGGTCGCCCCGCGCCGATGATCGCCACGATCAGCGTCAGCACGCCAACATAGGCGCCGCCTTCGACGTAATTTTTGATGCCCCATGCGGTGTCGCCGCGCGCCGTCTGTACAGCCTGTTGGCTGAGCGTAAACAGATCGAAGTAGGTGTGCTGTGCCGGATTGCCGTAAAAATTTGGCAGCAGCCACTGTGTGATGTAACGCAATGGGAAGCCATAACTCAGCACTTGCGCAAAGTCACTGCGTCCAGCGCGAAAGCTGCTGGTGACGAGCTCAAACAACGGCACGAGTTGAACCGCGCTTAGACCGATTCCCAACAGCACCATGACCGCCAGCCACACTAACCGTGCGGCTGCATAGCCGCCATCTACGCGCCAACGTGTCTCGCGCGGCGGAAAAAGTGTGAGCCAACGCCATACGCTAAATAACGCCGCGACAAGCAATGTGTAAACTGTGATCTCGACGTGACCGGCGAGGATTTGCATGGCAATGGCAAACGCGCCGACAAGCGCCCAGGGTGCTGATGATGACGCGCGTTTGAGCGCGGGCGATTGTTGCAGCACACGTTCGCACATGGCGATGATGAGCGGCAGCCACGCGGCTGAGGCGATCACCATTTGAAAAACAACTGAGACGATGAAGAAGCCGCTGAGCTGATAGGCGACGCCCGCAAAAGTTGCCGCGCCGCGCGCCGCGCCAAACGTGCGCATCATGAGAAACATGAACACGCCGGCGAGTCCGAGATTAACGACGGTGAACCAACCGTAGGCTGACGCGAGCGGCAATGCGTAATACAACACACTGAGCGGATACAGCATCGAGTGTTGTCCCGCCGCCAAAAACGGCACGCCACCAAATAAATATGGATTCCACAGCGGCAGCTTGTCAGTTAGGCTGCCAGCGGGTTGATTGAGTGCGTTGAGAATGAAGCGTTTCCACGCGTAGTTTTCGAGGATGAGGTCAGACAGCAGTTCGTTTTGAGGTTGCGTTGCGTTGAATGTGGCGGCGCTGGAGTGAAAAGGCTCGTACTGAAATAGATTGTCAGCAGGCAAAAGCGTCTTGCCGCCTAGCGTCTGGCTAAAAAATAACGTGAACGGCAGCGCCATTAAAAACAGCACGCAAATCAATGTTTGCAGGCGCGGCTTATTCAAGATCAATTGCATACAACAAAAAGGGCAAGCATGTCGCTTGCCCCTAGATTATCGTTGACGATTGGCAACGAGATTACTTTTGCGGCTGCACGTGGAAGGTTACCGTCGCCTTTTTGAAGTAGCCGCGATGTGCGTCTTGCTCGATGACCTCAAGATTGCTGATCTCGGCGATGGCGCGCAATGTGGCGTTGTTGATCTCGATATGCTGTCCGTTTTGCGCGGAAAATAGATCACCTTTGCCGATGAGCTTTTGACGGATGACGGGGTCATTCATACATTGCGGTGTGACTAGCACAGCGCTTTTGCTGCGAATGGCGTTTTTGTCATACAAGGACAGTTGCAAGGCGTGGACTTCGGCAGGTTTGACGCTGCCGTTGCTCTCGATGGCGGTCACGGCGCATGTGCCGACGAGCGTATTGCCCGCGCCGACGATGTCTACACTCGCGTCAAAATTTTCATCGCCATGCACAAAGGTGATCTGGTCGAGCGTGCGCAATGCAGAGTCCAATTTACCGATGTTGCCACTGAGTGTATCGGCGCGCGTCTCCTCTATGTAGCTGGGTGCAATCACGTGAGGCGCAGACGGAACGGCAACATTTTGTTGGACAATGGGTTGTGCTGGTTGCACAGGAATGTACGTCTCTTGTGGGTCGCGGATATCGTCAAAGGGTGGCTGCGAGTATTGAGAGCTGCTTGGTTCGTTAATTGCGCCTTGCGCAAAATCACCTTCCTCTTGAGGGCGACGACGCATAAGCAAATAGTAAATTAGAAGCCCCAACAAGAGAAGCGCAAGGAGCGCCAAAGCTCCGATGAGGCGTGTCCATAGGATGTTGTTTTGCGCGATGCCGCCTGATTTGATGACAACAGGTGTATTTTGCGCGGCTTGTAATGCAGCCGTAAGGCTTTGCAATGCATTTTCATCTGATTTGATAAACCATCCTGCATTGCCATCTTTGTCATTCTCTTTTTTTACGACTTCAAAAGTTTTTTGTACTATTGCAACAGCTTCGGCTGGTGTCGAGTCGCCCGTGGTGACGCCGAGCAAATCTTGGGCGGCTTTGAGCGCCTCAGCTTGACGCCCCGACACATTTGCAATGAGTTGATAGCGATTAGCAACATTTGACACGTAAATGTCACGGTATTGCGGAGTAATTCCGTTTTGCGCCAAGTAAGATGGCGACACGTCACGCACGATCCATTGCCAAGGAATCCATGCGTAGAGGATATAAGCGCCAGCTAACATGCCAACGATCAGCCCTGCAATGAGCATAAGCAGTGAGTTCAACGACCAAGAGCGAGTATTCATGTCTCTTTCCTTTGTCTAATTGTAATCTAAGCACGCAAGTTTATTGCTTAGGCAGATTGATTGGCATGATGACATGCTGAAAATGGTCGTCGCCAATGCTGCGGAAAAGCCCCGGGCTGCGCGCGCTCACAGTGCCGATTGAAATTTGTGGTGTTTCGATGACCGAGAGCAAGTCCACCATAAATTTGACATTGAAGCCGATCTCAAGAGGTTTGCCATCAATGTTGGCTTCGAGCTCACTTTGATTGTCACCAGTCTCATCGGCGCGCGCAGTAATTTGCACTTTGCCGGGCGTCTCATCCTCACTGGGCGTAATTTGCAGACGCACGACATCCGACGCATCACGCGCAAAGATGCTGGCTTGCTTACAAGCTTTGAGTAAATCAGCTGTATTCAAGATTGTCAGCGTTTCATTCTTTTTTGGAATGAGCGCCTCGACCTCAGGAAATTTTTGATCGATCAGTTGCGAGACGATATCAACGTTATTGAGGTGAAACAAAATTTGCCCACGCGCAGGCGTAATCGAAATTGCTACCGGCTCTTCTTGTTCGCCGACGATGCGCCCGACCTCAGCGATAGCTTTGGCAGGCACGAGTACTTGTTTGGGTTCGCTGATTGGCTCTTTGAGCAAGCCTGTGCATACGCTGAGGCGGAATCCATCGGATGCCATCATCTTGATTTGGTCGCCTTCCATTTTGATCATCACTCCGGTCAGCATCGGGCGGCTCTCATCTGTCGCCGCAGCAAACACGGTTTTTGAGATCATCTTGCGCAGGACTGCCGCGTCAATGTGAATCCCATTCACCGCATCAAAAGTCGGCACAATCGGAAACTCTTGCGCGTCAATGCCTTTGAGGTTGGTGTCGGCGCGTCCACCGCGAATGCGCACGGTTTGTGTGCGCACATTGAGATCGAGATCAACGCGATCCGATGGCAGCAGCGCGACCAATTCACTCAAAGTGCGCGCGGGCAAGGTGATCGCGCCTTCGTCCTCGATCTTTGCGCCGATCCAACAATTGACGCCAAGCTCAAGATTGGTGGCGCTAATGCGTAGTCGCCCGTTGTCCGTCGCCAACAATACATGAGTGAGCACGGGCAGGGTGGCTGTGCGTGGCGCAACCGCGCGACCAGTGATGCTCAAAGCTTTTGCCAAGTTTTCTTGCAAACAAGATAGTTTCATTGATTAGAGTTCCTATGAGTTATTTAACTCGACGATTATACAGATGCAAATTTGATTTGCCACGCATATAATCTCGCGCGACGCATGAAGATCGCAATACAACACGGCGCAAAATCACTCGCGCGCCGCGTGCATGAAAAGCTACTCAAAGTGTATGGCGTGCCGCGCTGGACAAAACTCGACGGTGTGAGCGAGCTGGTCTCGACCATCCTGTCACAAAACACAAACGATGGCAATCGTGATCTGGCTTATAGCCGCTTGCGCGCGAGATTTGCGACGTGGGAGCAAGTGCGCGATGCTAAGACCGATGACGTGATAGATGCCATTCGTCCGGCGGGTCTGGCGAATCAAAAAGGTCCGCGCATACAGGCGGCGCTGCGACACATCACGCAGACGCGCGGCGTACTCAACATTGATTTTTTGGCGCAGATGCCGGTAAATGAGGCCCGCGATTGGCTACTGAGCATCAATGGCGTTGGACCAAAAACTGCTGCGATCGTGCTACTGTTTTGTTACGACATGCCGGCGTTCCCAGTGGATACGCATGTGCATCGTGTCACGGGGCGGCTAGGCATCATCGGCGAAAAAGTCACCGCTGACGAGGCGCACGACATCATGGCTGCCATTTGTCCGACGGGCGCCGAGGGCGCGTTTCATTTGAATTTGATCAAGCACGGACGCGAGGTGTGCCACGCGCGCAACCCTGAGTGCGCCAAATGCGCGTTGACTGCAATGTGCGCCTACTATCAAACTAATTCGCGCGTCACAACATGAACATCGTTTTTGTCGCGCCATTTGCCTATCAGCCAAAAGCCACGATCAGCGCGCGCATGCTACCGATTGCGGCTGCGTTGGTCGAGCGCGGGCATCAGGTGACGATACTCATTCCGCCCTACGACTATCCGGATGACAGCGGCAAACGCTGGCAATCACACGGCGTCACGCTCGAAAATATGACCCTAGGTCGCCTGCCATCAGCGCTGAGTTACTTCGACCTTGCGCGTCAGTTGCGGCGTCGTTTGGGTAAATTGCGCCCTGAGTTGATTCACTATTTCAAGCCAGTGGGACCCGGTGCGCTAGCGATGTGGCTTGCGCACGGAGATGCGCTCGCGCCGAGCCTCATTGACAACGACGACTGGGAGGGCACGGACGGCTGGGTGGATGTGAATCCATACTCGCGCATACAAAAGCGCGTGATGATCTGGCAAGAGCGTTGGTGTCTGCGCCATGCGCGCGCGGTCACTTGCGCGAGCGAGGCGCTGATGGATCGTACGGCTGATTTTCGCGGCGTACGCGATCGGCTTTTGTTGCTGCCAAATGGGCCGCTCGATGAGCTGCACTCTTGGGTAAATGAGGCTCAAGCCAGACGCGATGCATTGCGTGCGCAATTTGGCTGGAGCGATCAGCGCGTCATCATCTACGGTGGCAACATCCCGCATGGCAACGACATGGACATCGCCATCCGCGCCGTTGTGCAGGCACATGCGCACACGCCTAATCTGCGGTGGTGCGTGGTTGCCAGCGGCGAGGGGCTCGATCAATTCAAAGAGCGCGTCAGTCAGTCGCAGATTGCGCCTTTGGTGGAATGGCACACGTTTATGCCGCACCAGCAACTCATCGCGCGAACTGTGGCAGCCGACATTGCCATTTACCCGTATCGTGACACGCCGATCAATCGCGCCAAATGCTCCGGCAAAATCATGGATTACATGGCGTGTGCCAAACCTATAGTCACCAGCGATGTTGGCATGAATCGCGTCTATCTGCAGAATCAGATCAGCGCGATGTTGACCGTGGCGGGCGACGCCGACGCTTTTGCTGGCGCGTTGCAATGGCTCTTGAGCCATTCGACCGAAGCCGATGCGATGGGTCGCGCCGCACAACAACGGCTGTGGCAGCACTTTGGTTGGCGCGCGCGCATCGGTGAGTTAGAACATTTGTATTATGATGTGGCTCGCGTTTGATTTGGACGCGGATTTTGACTGTCATTCCGAACGGCGCACTTTGTGCGCAAGTGAGGAATCCCTGCGTTGTTTGTTTTGAGGGATTCCTCCCGTTGGTCGGAATGACATATCTTTGTAGTAAATCATGGCATTGCCTTTTGTTGCCCTTGTTGGGCGCCCCAATGTTGGAAAAAGCACGCTGTTTAATCGCATCGTCGGCGAGCGTGTCTCGGTCGTGGACGATCGCGCTGGCACGACGCGCGACCGCATCTATGCGCGCGCCGAATGGACTGGACGCGATTGGATGATGGTGGATACGGGTGGCATCGAGCCGCTCGAAAAGTTGCGTGACGCAAATGTGCCGGTGCTTGCTGAGGCGTCCAAAGATTTTGTGTATGAGATTCGTTCGCAGGCTGAGGCGGCTATCGCTGACGCGGATGTCATCATCTTTACTGTGGACGGGCAGGCGGGACTGACCTCCGCCGACGAAGCGGTCGCAACCATCTTGCGTAAGTTGATCGGACAGCGTCAGCGCGCCGGCAAAAAAATTCCACCGATCATCGTCGCTGTCAGTAAGAGCGAATCGCAAAATGTGCAACGTGACTCGGTCGAGTTTTATAAGCTCGGGCTGGGCGATGTGTTTGCCGTTAGCGGCTTGCAAGGCACAGGCGTGGGCGATTTGCTCGACGCGGTTGTCAAAGAATTGCCACCGGTCGAACCAGCGGGCGAAGAAGAAGAGACCCTCAAGATTGCGCTACTTGGACGCCCGAATGTCGGCAAATCTTCGATGTTTAATGCGTTGATCGGCGAGCCGCGCGTCATCGTCAGCAATGTGCCCGGCACAACGCGCGACACGGTGGACACACGTATTGACTTTACTGAGCAGATCGAGAGCATTGATGAAAATGGCGAGCCGACGATGGTTGAGCATACGCTGCCGATTACGTTGATTGACACGGCGGGCATCCGCAAGCGCGGCACTATCGAGCCGGGCGTCGAAAAATTTAGCGTGCTGCGTTCATTCAAGGCTATCGAACGCGCGGATGTTGTACTGTTGTTGATTGATCCGATCGAGGGTATCACGGCGCAAGATGAGCATATCGCCGGCTACATCGTGGATGCCAATAAGGGCATCATCGTGCTGGCAAATAAATGGGACTTGGTCGAAAGCGCCGAGAAGGTCGAACGCATTGCAAAACCGGTCGAAGGATGGGGCAACCTGACCGAAAAGATGGAGCGCATGATCGAGATCGCGCAGCGCCAATTTAACTTTATCAAGTTTGCGCCAGTGTTGTTTGTGTCAGCCGCGACGGGCTTTCGGGTGAATGAGATTTTGCCGGCCGCGGTGCGCGTGAATGACTCACGCCAAATGCGTGTGCAAACCTCTGACCTCAATCGCATCATCCGCGACGCAAATATCAAGCACGCGCCACCTGTGCGCAATGGGCGCCCGCTCAAAGTGTTTTTTGGCACCCAAGTCGCCATCAACCCGCCGACGTTTGTCATTCACGTCAATGATGCCAAGCTGGTGCATTTCACCTATCGGCGGTATCTGGAGAATTGCATCCGCTCGGAGTTCAATTTCTTTGGCACCCCGATTCGCGTTGTGTTTAAGGGGCGCGACGATAGAGATTAGCTAGCTAACAGCAAAAAGCAATCATGGCAAAAACAACAGCACCCAAACTCAAGACTCGTTACGTTTGCACAAATTGCGGCAATGCGCAGACGCGCTGGGCGGGCAAATGCCCTGATTGTGGCGAATGGAACACGTTGATTGAGGAGATCGTCGAAGAACGTTCAGCCACGACCATGCGCACATCTGCATTTGCTGGATCGGCGCCGCAACGACTGGCAGACATCCAGATGGATGCCGTCTCGCGCCTGCCACTGCACATCGGCGAATTTGCGCGGGTGTTGGGCGGTGGCATCGTGCCGGGCTCACTCGTGCTGGTGGGCGGCGATCCGGGTATCGGCAAAAGCACATTACTCATGCAAGCGGCAGTGATGACCGCCAAAGAGGTTGGCGCGACGATCTATGTTAGTGGCGAGGAGAGCGCACATCAGCTCAAGATGCGCGCGGAGCGCCTCGGTGTCGGCGACAGCGAGCTGTATTTGCTGACCGACACCAACCTCGACAATGCTATTGAACACATCTCACAAATGAAGCCCAAGCTGGCGATCATTGACTCGATCCAGACGATGTATAGCGATCAAGTGTCGTCGTCGGCGGGCACCGTCAGCCAAGTGCGCGAGTGCGCCCAACGTCTGCAAGCGATGGCAAAGTCGCAAAACATCGCCACGTTTATCGTCGGTCACGTGACAAAAGAAGGCACGATAGCGGGTCCAAAAGTGCTGGAGCATATTGTGGACACGGTGTTGCAATTGGAGGGCGACCGATTCCACGCCTATCGGTTGCTGCGCTCGACCAAAAACCGATTTGGCGCGACGAGCGAGGTCGGTGTGTTTGAGATGTCGGGCGGCGGCATGATCGAGGTGTCAAATCCGAGCGAGGCTTTTCTCGCTGAGCGCATGATGAACGCGCCCGGCAGTGCGGTGGCGGTGACGATGGAAGGCACGAGACCGTTGCTTGTGGAGGTGCAGGCGCTGACGAGCGCGACGCAAAACCCGATGCCGCGTCGCACGGCGAATGGCTTTGATTACAACCGCATGTTTTTGTTGATCGCGGTGCTTGGCAAGCGCGTCGGCATCAAACTCTTTGATCAAGATGTGTTTGTCAATGTGGTCGGCGGCATGACGATTGACGAGCCAGCTGCTGATCTCGCGGCAGCAATTGCCATCGCCAGCGCCGCCAAAAACACACCCGTGCCACCTGATCTCGCTATCATTGGCGAAATTGGTTTGAGCGGTGAGCTACGCCAAGTGTCACAGCTCAATGCGCGGCTCAATGAGGCTGCCAAGCTTGGATTCAAACGTTGCATCGTGCCAAAGACCGCGCGACCTATCGAAGGCGCACCAAGTCAAATCAAACTGATTGCTGCGCGTTCACTTGGCGAGGCGCTCGATGCGGCGATAGGGTGAATTGGTTTTTGTGTGTAGTCACTGCGAAGCGAGAAATTTCTACAACTGATAACGTAGGGATTCCTCACTTCGTTCGTAATGACTCGCAACATTTAGATAGTTAGCATCCGCTCCATGCCATTTTCATTTACCATGGAATATAATAATTTCCATGATTACGACGGTGACGCAAAAGAGCATGGTGAC
>CAZVQE010000075.1:0-9803 GCA_964628875.1 uncultured Anaerolineae bacterium | reverse complement strand
CGCGGCTCGAATACATCGCCGAGCGCATGCGGCTGCTATACGTTGGCGTCACGCGTGCGCGCAGCGAGCTGCAACTCAGCTTTAGCCGCAAACGCGGTGACGCGCCACGCGATCATGTGTGGGCGCTGGCGGTGGCGGAAACCGCAAAGTAATTAAAATACCGAGCCTCTATAATCCCGCTCACCCATGAGCCTCGACCTCACACACATACGCAACTTCATCATTGACATGGATGGCGTGATCTGGCACGGCGATGTGCCGATGCCGCGCCTCGTCGAATTCTTTGACACACTGCGGCAGCGCAATATCCAATTTGTGCTTGCTACAAATAACGCCTCGCGCAGTGCTGCCCAATTCATCGAAAAACTCAGCCGCATGGGCGTGCGCGTATTGCCTAACGAAATCCTCAACTCAGCGCAAGCCACCGCCACCTACATCGCCGCACGCGAGCCAGACGCGCGCATCTATGTCGTCGGCGAGGTCGGGCTAATGGACGAACTACGCGCGCAAAAACTCAGCGTCGTCAACGGCGCCGACTGGCACAGCGCCACGCACGTGGTGTGTGGGCTCGATCAAACCCTCAGCTATCACAAGCTCGCCGACGCGTGTTTGCTCATTCGGCGCGGCGCAAAATTTATCGGCACAAATCCGGATGTGACGTTGCCAAGTGATCGCGGCATCGTGCCCGGCAACGGTGCAATCCTCGCGCTCCTGCGCGCCTGCACGGACGTCGAGCCGCTCATCATCGGCAAGCCACAGCCCGAGATGATGCTGCAAGCCATGCAACGCATGCACAGCACACCGCGCGACACAGCCGTCATCGGCGATCGCCTCGACACCGACATACTTGGCGGCATCAACGCAGGCTTGCCTTCGATTCTCGTGCTGAGCGGCGTGACCTCGCACGAGCAAGCTCAGCGTGACCCGATCCGCGCCGATGCGATCTACGCCGACATCGCCGCCATCACTGACGCGCTCAAATCGCTCTAGCGTCGGGTGAATGTTGGTCGCTGAGCCTGCCGATGGGTTGCTGAGCCTGCCGAAGCGATCAACAAGAGAGTAAGCGCGGGTCGCTGAGCTTGTCGAAGCGATCAACCAAAAAATTCGCATGAAAAGTAAATTCACCTCAAACATCGCTGATCGGCTCGACCGCGTTGTGGTCGCGGCTGACGCGAGTCTGACTCGCAGCGCCGCCCAGCGTCTGATCGAGCTGGGTCGTGTTTGGGTGAATGGCGCTCTTGCCAATCGCACGCGCCATGCGATCAATATCGGCGATGTGATTGAGGTCAACATCCCACCTGCCGCAAGCGCCATTCCACAAGCACAAGCCATACCGCTGGATGTGATCTACGAGGACGCTGACGTCATCGTCATAAACAAGCCTGCGGGCATCGCTGTGCATCCGGGCGCGGGCAACGCCGATGGCACGCTCGTCAACGCCGCGCTCGCGCACGCGCCTGAGCTAGCGGAGGTCGGCGACGAAGACCGCCCGGGCATCGTGCATCGCCTCGACAAAGAGACGAGCGGCGTGATGCTAATCGCTAAGACCGCGCGCGCACTCAATGCGCTTCAAGCTCAATTCAAAGCGCGTGAGGTGCACAAGACCTATCTCGCGCTATGCATCGGCGATGTGCAGCCAACGCGCGCCATCATCAACAAGCCCATCGCGCGCGATACACGCAATCGTCAACGCATGACAATCTCATCAGCGGGGCGCGAGAGCGTGACCGAATATGAGGTCGTGCGCGCGAGTGACAGATACGCGCTCGTGCGCGCGCAACCGCGCACGGGACGCACCCATCAAATTCGTGTGCATCTCGCGTCCATCGGTTATCCGGTCGTGGGCGACGCGATCTATGGCGGCGCAAGAGTCGCGCGCGATCCACTCAGCCAACGCCTCACGCCGCGTCATCTTTTGCATGCACAACGTATCGAGTTTCATTTGCCGTCAAATGGCGCTCTCGTCACGTTTGAGGCGCCGCTGCCAAGTGACTTTGAGCAGGCGCTCGCTGATGTGCGAGTGTAAAAAGAGAAGCGAGTAAGAAGGGAGGACAAGAAATTTCCCTTCTTCCAATCATCCTTTCTTCCAGTTCAATTTACTATCCAGCGGCTAGTGTCACTGCTCGCTCCGCCATCACGCGGGCGCGTTGCGGCGCATCGCCGACATAGTCGCGGGCGACCATCAACCGCCGCACATCAGCGGGCGTGAGATAGCGCGTAATCTGTGGATCGCTGATGAGCGATTCCACCAGCGGATTGGCTTGACCGTCGTTAATGGCGCTCCACGCCGCCAAACTATGCTCGCGCAATAGCTCGTGCATGTGCTGGCGGTCAGCGCCTGCGCGTCCCAGCGCCATCAGCACACGCTCCGTCGCCGCAAAGGGTCCATAGGTTGCCATGTTGCGCGTGATCTGTTTTTCATTGACGCGCAGATCGCGCACGATGCGCGTCGCCACACGCATGATCTCGTCCGTCGCCAAAAATGCCTCAGCGATCACCACGCGCCGATTGGCGGAGTCGTCGAGCGTGCGCTCCAGCAATGAATGCGCCGCGTTGTCCCATAGCACGCGCGGGCAATTTGCCACAAAGCGCGCGAGCGAGTCAATCTTTTCGGCGTTGATCGGATTGCGCTTGAAGGGCATCGCCGACGAGCCGACCTGCTTGGCGCCAAATGGCTCACTCAGCTCGCCGATAGGTGGCGACTGCAACACGCGCAGATCAAACGCAAATTTATACAGCGATTGCGCGATGCTGGCGAGCGCATTCGACACCAGCCAATCTTGCTTGCGCGGATACGTCTGCGTGACCGCGTCAAACTCGGACACGCCGATGTTTATTTTTAATGGCTCGCCGTCTAGCTCTAGATACGCCGCGCTTGTACCCACCGCTCCGCGAAACCCTTTGCCGCGCAACTCAGCGCGCCGCGTGCGCAATTCCACCAAATCAACACACAGGTCTTGCAGATATTGCGCGAGGCGATAGCCGAGTGTCGTCGGCTCAGCCGGCTGCAGATGTGTAAATGCCATCGTCGCCAGATCGGCATAGTGCGTGGTTTTGTCCGCCAGCGCGCGCACCAATTCAACCAACTGCGACTCGATCAACGCCAGCGCATCGCGTAGGCGCAAGGCGTCTGCGTTGTCCTCGATGTCCATCGAGGTCGCGCCGAGATGGATCGCGCCGCCACCCACACTGCATTGCTCAGCAAACGCGCGCACCTCCGCCATCAGATCATGGTGAATCTCGCTCTCGATTTGCAAGGCGCGCGCGATACTGGCATCAGTCACCTCGCTCGCATGCACCCGAATATCCTCAAGCTGTGCCGCGCTGACGATACCGCGCGCGTGCTGTGCCTCAGCCAACGCCAACCAGAGCTTGCGCCAGAGCAATCGCTTGTTGCGTTCGCTCCAGATCGCGCGCATGGCGGCGCTGCCATAACGCGTGGTAAATGGTGATTGATACTCGGCGTGCATCGTGTTGCGCTAGACGGTCGCCAGCGCTTGCTTTAGATCGGCGATGAGATCGTCGCAGTGTTCGATGCCGATTGAGAGACGCACCATGCTTTCGGTGATGCCGCCTTCGAGGCGATCCTCGGGGTCAACCTCAGCGTGGGTCATCGTGGCAGGGTGCTCAGCCAGCGATTCGTTGCCGCCAAGGCTGACCGCGAGATGAAACACCTTGAGCGCATTGAGGAAGCGAAACGCGCCTTGCTCGCCGCCATTGACATCAAACGAGATCATCGCGCCGGGCGCCTCGCATTGCTTTTTGTAAATGGCGTACTGCGGATCGCCTTCTTTGAGATGACCGAGATAGTAGACTTTTTTGACTTTTGGATGCGCCGCCAAAAACGCCGCCACTTTTTGGGCGTTGTCGAGTTGCGCCATCATGCGCAGTTTCATGGTCTCAAGGCTGCGGGTGAGCAGCCAGCACGTATGCGGGCTCGGGATCGTGCCGATCATGGCGCGCATTTGTTTAATCTTTCCGATCAATTCTGCAGAGGCGCCACTGCACGCGCCCGCCAAAATATCGCTGTGACCGTTGATGTACTTGGTGGCGGAGTACAGCACGAGGTCAGCGCCATGTTTGAGCGGCGTCTGAAACAGCGGACCCAAAAATGTGTTGTCCACCGCGACGACGACGTTGCGATCTGCGGTCGAGAGCTTGCGCGCCCACGCCACCGCATGCGCGATATCCGCCATCGCGTTGCTTGGGTTGCAGGGCGTCTCGAGATAGATCATCGCCACGCTGCGCGCAACTTCGGGCTTGCTCAACACAGCATCTAGCGCGGCGTTGCCTTCCATCAGGTTAAACCCGACATGCCGCACGCCAAAGCGCGGCAAAATGTGCTTCACCAAAAAGTCGGTGCAGCCGTAGGTTGGCTCTCCCATTACGATGGTGTCGCCCGCGCTGACGCAGGTCATGATCGCGGATGAGATTGCGCCCATGCCACTCTCAAAGGCGGCTGTGGCAGCGGCGCCGTCCCAGATCGCCAGACGTCGCTCGAAGATTTCGAGGTTTGGATTTGTGTCGCGCGAGTAAATGTAGGTGTCGCTGAAATCCTCATTTGGCTCTTGCTTGCGCAGTCCGTTGATGACCTCAGCGTAGGCTTTGCCATGCTCGGCGCTCTTAAATGAAAACGTCGAAGTCAAATACATCGGCGGCTTTACGGCGTGACTGGCTTGATTCGGATCGTAGCCATAGCTCAACATTAATGTCTCAGGATGTTGATCGGCGGGTGGTGGAGTTTGAATTTTCATGATTGTGAAATTAACTGTGTCTTTTGTGGTTAGCATTCGACTTACGCAAAATGTCATTCCGAGCGAACGCGAGGAATCTCTACGTTGTTACTTTTGAGGGATTTCTCCCTTCGGTCGAAATGACGGATTACACATTTGGCCATTTGTTAATATTTTTGCGTAAATCCTGTTAACAATTTCTTGTCATCACAGCCTGACTTGCTTGAGCGTGCTAATCACAATGTCGAGCGCGTCGCTGGCTTGCTGTGCGGTGATGTTGAGCGCGGGCGCAAAGCGTAGCGAGCTTGCGCCGCATTTTGTGATGACGATGCCATTGTCGTTGAGCGCGTGCATCACTTGTTTGAATTGAGCGGGCGTCAGTGGACCGCCCGTTTTGCCCTCAAGGTCTGCGGCGGTCATCAAGCCGCGTCCGCGCACATCGCCCATCATCGGCACATCTTCGCGCGCCGAGTTGAGCTTTGCGCGCATGAGTTGGCCCACCTGCGCCGCATTCTCCAGCAGCTTTTCATCTTTGATAATTTGTATCGTCTCGACGCCTGCGGCGCACGCCATCGGGTTGCCGCCAAACGTGCTGCCGTGCGCGCCCGGATGCCATTTGTCCGCGATCTCAGACTTGGCGATCACGCCGCCGAGTGGCAAACCGCCGCCGATGGTTTTGCCCATGACGACGATATCTGGCACCGCACCGCTATGCTCAAAGCCCCACCATTTGCCGGTGCGTCCGACGCCCGTCTGCACCTCGTCAGTGATGAGAAGTGCGCCCGTGCGATCACACAATTTGCGCAAGAATGGCAGAAAATCATCGGGCGGCACTTGATAGCCGCCCTCGCCTGTGATCGGCTCAACCAAGATGCCGGCGAGGTCATCGCTCGGCAGCACTGTCTCAAGTTGCGCGCGGATAAATTGCTTCCATGTGCCGCAGCAGTCGGTCGGCGCATGCGAGCCGTGACCAAAGGGGCATTTGTTGCAGGTTGGATACGGCACGTGTTGCACGCCGATCATCATCGAGGTCAGCCCCTTGCGGTAATTGGCGTTACTGGCGGTGGCAGCCAGCGCGCCCATCGCGCGCCCATGAAACCCGCCGCTAAATGCGAGGATCATTTGGCGTCCGGTGGTCATGCGCGCCATCTTGAGCGCGGCTTCGATGGCTTCGCTGCCGCTATTCATCAGGATGCCTTTGCCCTCATTGAGCGGCGCGGGCATGGTCTCGCGCAATGTCTCCAACATTTTGACGTAGCCCTCAGTGTGTCCGACGGGTGTGCCGACGTGCATGAGCTTGATGGCTTGTTCTTGCACGGCTTTGATGACGCGCGGGTGGCTGTGACCGACTGCCATCGTAGCAATGCCTGAGGCGAGGTCGTAATATCGCTTGCCCTCGAGATCGTAAAGATAGACGCCTTCGCCGCGTGCAAAGGCGATATCGGTGTAATGTGAGACTGCCGGACTGACCACATTTTTATTGCGGTCAATGATTTCTTGGGACGTTGACATGAATATTCCTTGTTGCGCTCGCCACAAAGAAGATGTCAAAAATTTTTGTGGTGAGGATTGCCCAATTATGCAGGCAACTTTGCCGACTGACGGCGAATCAGCTCGCCGTGCAACACCTTGATGGTTTGTGTGGTGTGTTCAGATTCAATTTGCGCGTCGAGCAACTGAATGGTGGTGTCAATCATGGCGTCTATCGGATGCGCGATAGTCGTCAATGCGTAGGTGGGCCACGCCGCCATTTGACTGTCACCAAATCCGATCACCGAGACGTCCTCTGGCACGCGCAAATGTAGGTCGTAGCGGATCGCATCCATCGCGCCAAATGACATCAGGTCGGTCACACAAAACAATGCCTGTGTATCGGGATGCGCTCGAAACAAACGCACTGTCGCCTCACGCGCAGAGTGATAGCTATAGTCGCCTTGCTCGCGCCACATGCTGATGCCATGCTCTTTGAGTCGCTCGCTAAATCCTTTTTCGCGGTCGCGGCTGTTTGAGGTGTTTTCGCGTCCGGCGATATAGGCGACGCGCTCAAAGCCCGCGCCTGCAAATAGGTCTGCCACGTGCTGACCGGCGGCGACATTGTCACACACGACGGCGGAGGCTGAGCTGCTGCGCGCTCCGTAGCGATTAAACAAAATCACCGGTATGCCAAGATCGGCACACTCGTCTGCCATCTTGGTCGAGAGCGTGGCTGAAGCGATGATCAGACCGTCTACGCGATATTGCAATACCTGCGGCATGATGTCATCTATCTCTTTGTTTTTGTGCGCGTTAAACAGCAACACCTGACGCCCTTCGAGTTGCAATTTGTCCAAGAAGCGCTCAAGCACACCCGGATAAAACGGGTTTGTGATGTCGCCCATGACGATGCCAATGATGTTGGTGTGGCGCATAGTCAGGCTGCGCGCAATGGCATTTGGACGATAGTGCAGCTTGCGCGCGGCATTCATCACGCGCTGGCGCGTGGCAGGTTGCACGAGCTTGTCATTGTTAAACACGCGTGAAACGGTCGCCTGAGATACGCCCGCCAGGTGCGCTACGTCAAATGCGGTAGCGGCTTTATGTGTACCGTCATCATGGATCGGATACACCGTTACTTCGTTCGCCATATTTTGTGTGCGTGTGAATACGCAACCGCCCTTAGTGTAATTGTGACAACGAATCTGTCAAGGCTAAAACTTCTATAATTCACAGGATGCAATTTCCGTTGAGCGCAATCTTGCGTGATGAATTTCGCGGCTACAACTTTTCATCTTTTCAAAAAGATTTCATTGCTGGGCTCACTGTGGCTGCGGCGGCGTTTCCTTTGTCGTTGGCGTTTGGTGTGGCATCGGGCGGCTCACCCGCCGCAGGGTTGCTCGCGGCGATTGTCGCGGGGCTGGTTGTCGGTGCGCTCGGCGGCACGCCCAATCTCGTCAGCGGTCCCACCGGCGCCATGAGCGCCGTGCTGCTGGTGGTCGCCAAATCGCACGGCTTTGAGGGCATTTGGATCACAACACTGCTGGCTGGCATTTTCATTTTGCTGATTGGCGTCTTGCGGTTGGGGCAATTGGTGTTTTTGATCCCGCGCCCGGTCGTGATCGGATTCACCGGCGGCATCGCCGTCATCATCTTTGTCGGGCAGCTTGCCAATGTGTTTGGCATCGAAGCCCTGCAAGGCAGCAGCGCAGCGCAACGCGCCAGTGACCTCATTCAACACATTGCGCAAGGCGCGTTTCAACCGAACTGGCAATCGTTTGCCATCGCGGCGATTGGCGTCGCTATCATCTTTTTGATGCCAAAGGCGATCTCGCGGGTAGTGCCAGCGCAATTAATCTCCGTACTGGCGACCACGACGATTGCGCAGGTCATGCATTTGCAACTGACTACCGTCGGGCAAATCCCTGCAGCGTTGATTTTGCCGGATCATTTGACGTTTGGTGTGTTTACGGCTGAACGCATACAGGCGCTGCTCGTACCTGCGATCAGCGTCGCCATTCTTTGCACGCTGCAAGCCTTGCTCAGCGCCGCCGAATGCGCCAACCTGACTAAGCGCAACATGGACACAAATTGGGAGCTGATCGCGCAAGGCCTCGGCAACATGTTGATTCCTTGGCTTGGCGGAGTGCCACTCACCGGAGCCATCGCGCGCACAAAGATCGCCATTGCCAGCGGCGGTCGCACACGACTCACGACCGTGATCCACGCGGCGGTTTTGGTAGCGATGGTGTTTTTGGTGAATGGCTTGATCGCTAACATTCCGCTTGCGGCGCTAGCCAGTGTTTTGATCGCCACCGCTTATCGCATGAATGAATGGGCAGACATCGGGTGGATGTTTCGTCACCGCTTCAAGAGCGCCATCGCCACGTTTTTGCTGACGCTGTTGGCGACGACCTATCTCGATTTGACCCAAGCCATTTTGCTTGGCTTGGCGCTCAGCGCGGTTTTGTTTATCTATCGCGTCAGCAACATCAGCGTCGAGGTCAAACCTGTGGATGTGGCGGCGATGCAGTCGCGCGGACACACCTTCGAAAAAGCGGATCCACATGTGCGCGTGGCATACATCACCGGACCGATGTTCTTTGCGACGGCAGCTGCGTTTCGGCGCGCGCTCGAGGATGTGCCTGATCGTGCGTTGATTTTGTCTATGCGCGGCGTGCCAGCCATTGACCTGAGCGGTCTCGAGCTCATCGAAGAACTACTCGAGCAGATGCATCAAAAAGGCGGCGAATTGATGCTGGCGGCGGTGCAACCTGCAGTCAAAGAGATGCTCGACCGCTCAAAACTGACCGAAGAAATCGGCGCAAACAAATTATTTTGGAGCGCCGACCAAGCCATCCTCGCGGCGCATGAGTAGCTTGAGCCGCAGGTGGTTAGCTATCTTTTGACGTATGAGAATTGATGCGTAATCAATCCGCTCTCGACCTGAAAGATATCCACGCCACGCGCATCATGCTTGCCGTGCGTGTCGCGCCAGTCACAGCGCCAACGCGCCACACAACGCAGACCCAAGCCTGACACATCTTCGACGGTGATGTGCGCGTCTGTCGTCTCCGCAAAGTAGCTGCGCCAATATCGCGCGATGGCATCTGTGCCAATGTGACTCGTGCCATCAACCACCTCAAACACACATGCAGCACTGACTAGCCGTAGCATGTCATCAACGGCGTGGCGATTCCACGCCGCATAAAAATCAATCACGATGCGGATCGCCGTCTCAACCCGCGCCATACGAACGGGGCTCATATGTGTGGGACTTTACACTATGATACTCACGCAGACCGCGTACAATCATTGCAGATAAATCTATGCCCGACCTCATGACCGACGCGGCGATTTGCGCGCGATACAGTGTAAATGGCATCACGCCCGAAGCAGTCGCGCAACCCAACACCGCGCTAGAGCTAGCGGAGCATGTGCGTGTACTCAGTCAGCAACGACGAGCCATCGTGCCCTTTGGCGGTGGCACACATCAGGCGATCGGTTGCGCCCCGCACGCGCCATTCACCGCCATCAGCACGCAAAATCTCAAACGCGTGTTGATCTATGAGCCCGCCGATATGACCATCTCGGTCG
>CAZVQE010000074.1:8115-9921 GCA_964628875.1 uncultured Anaerolineae bacterium | reverse complement strand
TCGTGCTGCTCAAAGTACTCGCCGCGATTAAACGCCTCGATGCCCTCGCGCGCGAGCGGCGGCAGCGGCAATCGCGATTGTTGTTCGAGTGTCGGCATGCTCTCGTTCACATTCACCTGTCAGAGGAATGGGACGCGGATTAATATGATTTGTTGACAGCGTTGTTCGCTGAGCCTGTCGAAGCGAATAACGCAAGGGCGCGCGTTTACGGGCTTCGACAGGCTCAGCCCTCGTCGCTCACAATCCTGCAAATCCTGCTGATCCGCGACCCATTCAAATCACGCCTTAGCAAACTCGTCAATCAACACGCCGATGTAGCGCATGCCAGCGTAGTAGTTGGCGAGAAGCGAATGCTCATTGGGCGAATGCACGCGGCTGTCCGGATGACTGATGCCTGCCGCGACAACTGGCACGCCACCGATAAACGATGACAACGAATACATCGGGCCACTGCCCGCGCTCAGTACTTGCTTGATCGGAGCGTGACCATGCACCTTTTCGCACGCGCGCGCGGCGGCTTGCACCAGCTTGCTATTTGGGTCGGTGATCTCCGCGCGATAGCCGCCGAGCAATTTGATCTCGATGTCGCTAAAGCCGTGTTTGTCAAGGTGCTTGCGCAATAGCTCGATGACGATCTCTGGCGTGAGATTTGGCACGAGCCGAAAATCAATTTTTGCCATCGCGTTGGCGGGCATCACCGTCTTGGCGCCTTGACCCTCCCAGCCGCTGCTGAGTCCGCAGATCGTCGCCGTCGGCTGAAACAACAATCGCTTTTGTGCATCAAAGCCACTCACGCCGGTCAAGAAGTCATCAATCTTCCACTTGGTTTTCATGGCGTTTTCTTCGAATGGCATCTCGCGCATGACCGCGATCTCAGCCTCAGTCGGCGGTCGCACATGATCGTAGTAGCCATCCAGCAAAATGCGCTCACTCGCATCTTTGATGGTGCTGAGCGCCCATGTCAGCCGCCACGCCGCATTTGGCGCGAGCGCCGCCATCGCCGAATGCAAATCATGATCCACCGTATGCGCGTGCAACTCGACGTAGCAGATGCCTTTGACACCCATCGTCAATGTAAAGCGCCCTTTGTCATCAAAGCCGCCAAATTCCCACAGACAGCCATCTATCGGCGCGCCATTCGGTTTGCGTAGCCAGTCTTTGTGTTGCTCGACCCAGCCATGCAGATGCGGACTGCTGATTTCTTCTTCGCCCTCGATCAGCCATTTGATTTTGAATGGCAGTTTGCCTTGAGTTTTGAGCCACGCTTCGATGGCGTGAATGCGCGTGGCGATCTCGCCTTTGTCATCCGCCGCGCCGCGCGCAAAGAGTTTGCCATCACGCACCGTCGGCTCAAAGGCGGGCGATTCCCATAACTCGAGCGGCTCGGCGGGTTGCACATCATAGTGGTTGTAGATCAACAGTTCTTTGTCGCCATCGCCGAGTTCCGCCCACACCACGGGCGAGCCATTGCCTTCGGTTGGCACGACTTTGGTGTCAAAGCCAAGCTGACTCAGGCGTCGCGCGACCAACGCCGCCATCTCAGGGATGCCCTGTCCGGTGGCGGCTACGCTCGGCTGGCGCAGCATGTCTTTGTAATCTTCAAGCAGGCGTTCTTGATTTGCGGTGAGATAGGCGTCAAATGCGTGGAAGTCCATGCACGAATGATAGTGCAAACATAGGCAATTGTCCTCTTGTCATTGTAAGGAGCAACGCGACGAAGAATCTCTGGCGCGTATGTGACATTTTAGAGATTCTTCACTTCGCTACGCTTCGTTCAGAATGACAGTCGCACTTCTTCACGAATTG
>CAZVQE010000074.1:0-8015 GCA_964628875.1 uncultured Anaerolineae bacterium | reverse complement strand
TTCTTCACTTCGCTACGCTTCGTTCAGAATGACAGTCGCACTTCTTCACGAATTGTCATTCTGAGCGACCAAAGGGAGCGAAGAATCTCTGTGATGTGAATATGGACAGTAGAGATTCTTCACTTCGTTCAGAAACACGTCCTGAGCCTGCCGAAGGATGACGCATCAACTCAACTAATCAATCATGCCCCAGTATTGCATCATGCGCCACAGCGTCGGTTGCTGTTTGAACCAACGCACAGGGAAAAATAAATCTTCATTAATGGCTGAGTAGTACACGCCCTTGCGATCAGGCTGAATGAGTTCATAGCTCCACGCGGCATCTGCCTGATACATGTTTGCGCGCGCCGTGTCCGCTTCGATTTGCCAAGCCTCGATCACATGCGCCGCTGCGCATTGCGTGAGCCACGTGTCACGCGCAGTCTTTGATGTATCAGCGTTGATGACGTTGATGGCGAGCGCAGGTGCATCGTGCACCATGAGCAAAATGTCAGGCTGTAGCGCATGTTTGCCTTGTGTCTTGAGAATCGCGCCTGCACCGAGCAATGTACCCAGCTTGTACGCGTCATTCACCACCGCCAGTAAGGACACACACCACGCGCGCATCTGTGCGCCCACAAATACATCGCTCATGGTATCGGAGTGTCAGCTTCGGGTTGATGTTGCACGATCCCGGCATTGGTGGGGGGCCAAATGATTACCCAAGCGCGCCCGATAATATTTTCACTGCGCACGAGGTCGGAGTTGCGGCTATCGAGCGATAGCCCGCTCAGCACACGATTGTCTGGCAGCACAAAGTATTCATTAGCCTTGAGGCGTATATCCAGTGTCGAGCCAAGTGCTGATGACTGCGCAAAGATGCCGCTGGCGTATGACTCGTTGATTGGCAATCCATTGACAAATACTTGCTGTGCGCGGACCTCGACGCGGTCGCCCGGCACACCGATGATGCGGCGCAGCGCGCTTGTTTTTTTAATGGGATCGCTGACGAGCGCAACATCGCTGCGATGGGGCGCGGTCGCCACGTAGGTGGCTTTGCTGACAAGCACTTGCTCACCGCTCTCAAAATTTGGCAGCATAGAAAGATCGCTGACCGAGGTGACACTAAACGCAGCTTGCCACAAGATCAGTAGCAGCCCAATTGCCAAAACAATCTCGACGACGGTGCGTGAGACGCGCTGTGTGCGCGTCGCGGGGCGGTCGCCTTGCGCGCTGCCGATGGATGCTTCGCGATCAGTAGATAAGATTTGCATCGCTGTCGCAGCCATTTTATATGACACCCGCTACAATGCGCAGTATGCGTGCTAGTGGAATTTTGCTCCATCCAACATCGTTGCCCGGGCGATATGGCATTGGTGAGTTGGGTGATGCGGCTTTTCAGTTTGTTGATTTTTTGGCGGCGGCAAAGCAGTCACTGTGGCAAGTCATGCCGCTAGGTCCGACGGGATACGGCGACTCGCCGTATCAGTGTTTTTCGGCGTTCGCGGGCAACCCATTGCTCATCAGCCTTGAGCATCTTGCGCGCGAAGGATTTTTGGAGCATGTCGATCTTGAGTCTGCGCCTGATTTTCCGCAACACAAAGTTGATTTTGGTTGGGTCATCCCATGGAAATCGGATTTGTTGCGCAAGTCGGCGTCTTTGTTTGCCGCGCGGGCGAGCGCGCCGCAGCGTGAGGCGTTTGCGCAGTTTTGCGCCGAGCAGGCAGCGTGGCTGGATGACTACGCGTTGTTTATGGCGGCAAAAAATGCGCACGGTGGCAACGCATGGAACACGTGGGAGCGCGATTTGGCACAGCGCCATTCACATGCGCTGCAGTCATGGCGCGACAAGTTGCGCGCTGAGATCGAGACGCAAAAGTATTTGCAGTTTCAATTTTTTAGACAATGGCATACGCTCAAATGCTACGCCAATGAAAAAGGCGTGAGCGTCATCGGCGATATCCCGATTTTTGTGGCGTTTGACAGCGCCGATGCATGGTCAAACCGCGAGCAGTTTTTTATTGATGACGCGGGCAATCCAACGGTGGTCGCGGGTGTGCCGCCCGATTACTTTAGCCCGACAGGTCAGCGTTGGGGCAATCCGCTGTATCACTGGGATGCTATGCAACAGCGCGGTTTTGATTGGTGGATTTCGCGCATTCGCGCGGCGCTCAATCTGTATGACATCGTGCGCATAGATCACTTTCGCGGATTTGAGGCGTATTGGGAGGTGCCAGCCAGTGAGCCAACCGCGATGATCGGGCAATGGGTCAAAGCGCCGGGCGTGGCTTTGTTTAATGCGATTCGCGGCGCGCTGGGCGGCGATTTGCCGATCATTGCCGAAGACCTTGGTGTAATCACGCCTGAGGTCGAGGCGCTGCGTGATGGATTTGGTTTGCCCGGTATGCGTGTGTTGCAGTTTGCATTTGTCGCCGACGTGTCGTCAAACTTTTTGCCGCATAACTATGTGCGCAACTGCGTGGCGTATGTCGGCACGCATGACAATGACACCACCGTCGGCTGGTGGAAAAGTCTCAATGAAGCCGAACGCGCGCAAGTTGAATCGTATGCGGGCAAAAAAGTGACCTCGCGTTCGGTGACATGGGACATGATGCGTCTCTTGCAGTTGTCAGTCGCCAATACGATTGTGCTGACATTGCAAGATGTGATGACGCTTGGCACAGATGCGCGCATGAATATGCCCGGCAATCCAAATGGCAACTGGGCGTGGCGCTTTACGCCCGAAATGCTGACAACGGAAATGCGCGATCAACTGCGCGAGATGACAGAGACATATGGCAGAGCGAGAAATTAAAGACAAACTAAATTTTCTCTCGCAGTTCTTCGCTTGTTAGCTCGCAGTCTCTCAAAATCTGCGCGAGTAAACCACGCCCGATTGTTTCACCACGATGCACAGGAACTACCGTGCATCGTCCGTCAGCATGTCTAAGAAAATGATGGCTGCCTTTGATGCGCACCACGATAAATCCAAGCTCGCGCAATGCTTTAATCAGCTTTACTCCCGAGATAGTAGGCAGTGGATTCATGCAGTGACCGTTAGGCGTTGAACTCCAATAAACTCATTTTTATTGGGTTCTTGCACTTCGAGGCATAACTCGATTGCTTCGCGGACGCGCTTCATTAATGTGTCCAGAGATTTGGCTTGTGTGTGACAGCCTTGTAGTGCTGGCACTGACGCCACAAAATATCCATCTTCATCCTTTTCGATTACCACGCTAAATTCTCGCTTCATCACGACTCCTGTTTTGTGATCCTAACATCAACTTTGAATTTCTTCCGCCGTATTCACCATCCACATCGAAAAGCCTGACAAGAAATCGCGGAAGCTTTGTAAGTGTTGTGGCGGAAAGTTGTAGCGCTCAGCATGTTGTAACACGCGTTCAAAACAGCGTAGCCACTCATTGCGCCCGCTGATGGTGATGCTAAATGGCATATGCCGCGCGCGCATCATCGGATTGCCGATGAATTGCTGATACAGCGGTGGGCCACCGAGCAAGCCTACAAAAAAGAGCGCAGACTTATGCGCTGATGCGCGCAACCGTTCGGGTGTCTGCGCAAACATCCACTTGATTTCTGATGCGCCCAGCTCGACGTAAAAATCTTCCATCATCTTGAAAATGTTTTCTTCGCCCATCGCTGCGTAAATCTCACGACTCGGCGCTGAAACTTGGCGCGGATCAATCGGCGGAATGAAGATTTCTTTTTGCATTACATTTGATTATGCCTTCATCGCGGGCAAAATGACGCGCAGTAAGAGATACACATCCAGCGCGGCAAACGTACCTAGCGCAATTAGCCAAAGCCATCTCCGTATCACGGGGACACGCGCACATGCGTTGTGCCAGCCAAGCGCAAAAAGCGTTGCAATCGGAATAAGCGCGGGGTAAAAGTAGCGTCCTTGAAACTGTACAAATTGCAGGTTGTACCAAATGAACGCTAGCACGTTGAACAACAGCAGCAAAGCAAAAACACTCAACGCTTTTTGTTGTTGCGGATTGAGTTTGCGCGCGCGAAACCAATTCACAAACAGCGCCAGCGATATCAACGAAATCACCAAAAACACGAGATATAGCCGCGAGCTCAGCACGATACTCATCCAGCCGAATTGTCCCCAAAACGATTGAAAAGTAGTTTGCGCCATCTGCGTCAGCGTGCCACTGATGCCATTGCGCGCAATCCACTCGCTCATCGTCGGTTGACCGATGACGACTGTGTTGTGACGCTGCAACCCAAGAAAATCTATGCCGCCGTAGGTGGTGATATTACGTGCCCACAGTGCGCTACCGAGCACGGCAACCGCGCCAACCAATGGCATCTGAGCGCGCACGCGAGCCGCGCCGTATGGGCGCAGCCAGAGTGTTGCCATCGCCAATGGTAGCGTCAAGTACGCTTGCGCCTTAGTCCACAGCGCAAGCGATACGACCGCGATCAGTGCGATTAACAAACCTCTCGACGGCGCGCGCATCAACCACCGCGCGCATAGCCACAGCGTCAGCGCGATGAGCGCCTCCGAGAGCGCGTCGTTGTTGTAGCCTGCCATCATGTGAATGTGCTGTGGCAGCAACGCGACAAACGCAGTCGCAAACAAAGCGATCTCGGGCGCGGCGTCAAACACTTCACGCAAAGCGCCATACGCACAAATAATCGTGATCGCGCCGATCAGCAACGACAAAGAGCGTAGCGCAATCAGCGAGCCGCCAGCCGCGATAAAGATCGGCGTCGAGAGCAAATAAAACAGCGGCGGTTGATGATCTTCGTATTGCACCACATCGAGATTTTGCGGGCGTGCGTCAGGTGGCGCAATCTGATTGGCAATCAAATTTTGATCGTAGTCGCCGCGCTCGATAATCGGTAGCCGCCCGCTCTGCGCAAGTTGGCGTGTGTAGTTGTAATGCGCGGGCTCATCGGGCGTTTGCCAAGCGGGCACGCGCGTGACAAATAAAGCGCCAACGAAAAAATAAATCGCTAGCACGAGCCACAGCCGCCAATCGAGTTTCATTCACACAATGATACAGAAGCGGAGCGATAGGAGTCAGGAATCAGTCTCCTGAGAATCTAGCAGCCCGAGATATGCGCCGAGTAGCATCCAAATATTTGCGACGTAAAGATTGTCCACGATGTGATGCACGCTCAGATGCACAAATGCGCCGAGCAAGCCAACATACAAATAAGTTGATGACTGCTGGCGAAAACGCCGAATGCATAATGCGATTACAGTCATCCAAAAAATTGCATAAGTCAGCAATCCTAAGATGCCCGTCTCTGCAAAAATGTTGAGATAGTAGTTGTGTGCATGTCCGAGCGCGATCTCCCAGTTGATTGTGCGAAACTCGGCATACGCAGCCTCGTAGTTGCCAAAACCGACACCAAACCATAGGCGCGCCTCAATCATGTTTTGTGCCGCTTGCCAGTGTGCCAGACGTTCTATCACCGCGTAATTTTCTGGACTGATCTTCACACCGCGCACATCAAATGTCGTGAACTGTTGCGTAAAATCGGTGAGACGCGCCCGCACAGATAATGGCAAATATGTGGTGAGGTTAAATGTCCATATCGTCAGGCTGATTAGCAAAGTGGCGCTCAAACTGATGAGAGGTTTGCGCGACAGAGCGATGCCAACAACGAGCGCGGCAACTGCGGCAGCTAACCAAGCCCCGCGCGACCACGATGCCACAATCGCCGCCAGCGCCATTCCCGTGATCACGGTAGCTAAGAGCGCGAGTATGAATTTGGTGGAATCAAATCTGCGCTTGCGCCACATAGCAACAAATAGGCTAAGTGCGATGCTGCCAGCGACACTCCATGTGATGCCCATGTAGCCGCCAAATGGATTTGGCTGCTCAAAGGTGCCATACGCGCGCCAAAACCGACCATCCATAATTTGAAATTCAGCAGGCCCTTTGCCTCTCAAACCAAACTCCCAAATGCCAATTGCAGCTTGTAATGCGCATGACGCCAAGATTGAAACGATGACCCATCTGCGTTGTTGAGATGTTGCACGAGAAACCAGCTGATACAGCACAAACATCTCAACCCATTTTAGACATTCGCGCATCCATTGATTTGCGTCACGTGCAACAAAAAATGACGCGAGACACACAGTAATAAATAGCGTTAAACTGAGCGACAACATACTTCGGCGCGGCAATTGCACAGACTCGCGCAATATCAGCTTGCGCATCGCAATCACGCTCAGCGTAACAAATAACATAGCTTGCCCGCTGTCAATCGGCAACCCAAATAGGATGCGCTCGAGCGGGGCAAATGGCGCGATGAGCAATGTCAGCATCACGCCTATGACGGGCTGCAGCGCGATTAACCATAGCAACACACCACACACGATCACGCCGAGTATCAGCGCGATCTGTGTGAATGGGAGCGCCGCCAGCGCAACACCCGCCAATATCGCTAACGCCGCAAAGGGCAGCGCATATCGCGTTAGATCAAATTTTGCAGTTGGCGCGTGCATAGATGTCAGTCTGTTACATGCTCTGTCGCGGGTTAGGATGTGCTTTTATTATTGCGCGTGCAGATATATGCTGCGCCAAAACACTCGATCAGGCTGAGCGGAATCGCCAGAGGCAAAATTGCCATAGGTAGCACGTTGAGATTCCAAATCACCAGCCACATCATGAAAAATCCAATGACCCAGCTCAACGCAAAGGTTTGCATCAGTGTAAATTTTTGCGCCAAAACATAGACCACAGCCGCAAATACAAACCCCCAAAGCACCCATATCAAACCGTTGATTGGCGCTGACGGGAAGCTCATACCAAACGATTGATAATGCTTTATCCATTCGTTCACCAGCAATATTTGATTGCGAATAAACTCTGAAGCATTGACCCAAAGCCCCGCTAAAAGTATGTGTAAGAAATTGCGCGTTTTCATAGTTATTAATAATTAGTATCCTCTCACGTATTGTGGCGGCACAAGCGATTTGATGTCGTGACCCAACGCGCGCGCGGCATGGATCGCCCAATATGGATCACGCAAAAATGCGCGCGCCAGCAACACAACATCGGCGCGTCCATTACGCACAATCTCGTCGGCGTGCGTCGGCTCGCTAATCATGCCGACCGCCATCGTCGGCACATCTGCCGCGCGTCGCACGGCCTCAGCAAATGGCACCTGATAGCCCGCGCCTATTGGCACTTTGGCGGTGGCGATATTGCCGCCGCTGCTGCAGTCAATGATATCTACGCCTTCGCCTTTAAGTTTGGTTGCCAGCGCGGCGGTCTCGTCGAGCGTCCACCCGCCATCCGTCCAATCCGTGCATGATAGTCGCACCGACAGCGCTGTGCTGTGTGGAATGGCGCTGCGCACGGCGCGTGTCGTCTCGATCAACATACGAATGCGATTATCAAAACTGCCGCCATACTCGTCGGTGCGTGTGTTTGACAACGGTGAATAAAAACTGTGCAGCAGATAGCCGTGCGCCGCGTGAATCTCAATCAGGTCAAAGCCTGCGTGGATCGCTCGTCGCGCCGCGTCTACAAACGCCTGTTGGGTTGCGCGGATTTCATTCACACTCAGCGCGTGCGGCAGGCGATAGCTGTCTGAGAATCGAATCTCACTTGGCGCGACCGTCTGCCATCCGCCATCAGCGTCGGACACATCGCCGCTGCCTTGCCATGGGCGATGCGACGAGGCTTTGCGTCCGGCGTGTGCCAGCTGGATGCCCATCTTGACGCCGTGCGATTTGCAAAATGCGATGGCGCTGGCAAACGCCTCCGCGTGAGCATCGCTCCACATGCCAAGACAACCCGGCGAGATGCGACCGCGCGGCTCGACGGCGGTGGCTTCGACGATTAGCAGACCCGCGCCGCCGACCGCGCGCGAGCCGAGATGAATCTTGTGCCAGTCGTTGGCGATGCCGTCTTGCGCCGAGTATTGGCACATGGGTGACATACCGATGCGGTTGCGCAGTGTCACACCGCGCAGAGTGAGTGGGTCAAATAGATGAGACATGATTGTGAATGTTGTAATTGTGAGATTAGGCGATTGCGCTATGT
>CAZVQE010000073.1:0-10046 GCA_964628875.1 uncultured Anaerolineae bacterium | reverse complement strand
CGGCGTCGGCGATTTGCTGACGCGCGTCCTCGTTGTCTATCGCGCTCGTCTCCGCTTCGGCGATCACGACGACTTCTTCGGTGCCGGCGGACTCATCCATGATGCCAAATGCCACCACACGCCCGGGATGCACGCCGCTGACCTCGCTGGCAAGCTGCTCTAGGTCTTGCGGATACACATTTTTACCACCGACGATGATGAGGTCTTTTTTACGACCCGTGATGTATAGCTCACCGTCAGCCATATAGCCGAGATCGCCCGTCAGATACCAGCCGTCGCGCAACGCCTGCTGGGTCAAATCTTCGCGGTGAAAATATCCGGTCAACATGCAATCGCTGCGAATGGCGATCTCGCCCTCGCTTCGCTCTGCCAACACCGCGCCGTCCGCGCCGACGATGCGCACCTCACAATTAGCGAGGGGCTTGCCCGCCGACAGCCGCCCATTGTCAATCGTCACGGGCGCGCCGATGCCGCCCTGCGTCACGGCAAACACATTTTCAGCCATCGCGTAGCACGTCGCTAGAGCCCCATTCGCCAAACCAAACGCCTCAAATCGCGCCGCAAACTTTTGATGGCTGCTGAGATACATCGGCTCGGAGCAATTGATCACCGCGCGCAACGAGGCGAGACTCACGCCCGCGAGATCACGGTCGCGCACGCGCGATGGATTCGCCATAAAGTTATACGCAAAGTTTGGCAGCCAACACAACGTGCCGCGATAGCGCGCAATTGCCTGTAGCAGGCGCACCGGCGCGCGCACCCAATCAAACGGCGACATCAGCACGAGCGGCGCGCCAAGCATGATCGGCATGAGATAGCACGCGATCAGCCCCATATCGTGATACAGCGGCAGCCAGCTCACGATCATATCGTCGGGGGTGAATTGGATCGTGCGGGCGTAGGCGTCGAGCTGATTAAAAATTGCGCGGTGCGAGAGCGCCACACCTTTTTGCAGACCGGTGCTGCCGGATGAGTGTTGCAACAGCGCAATGTCTGCTTCGTCAATCGCCGCGTCAATCGGCGGCAACGGCGCGTCGTGCGGCTGTGTGATCGCGCGTACATCCAGCAACGCACAAGCCAAATTCACATGCGCAAAGTCTGCCCCATGCACGATCACGCGCGGACGCGTGACAGCGACGAGCGCATCAAGGTCGCGCTGATAGCGCTCGGGCGCGAGCTTTTCGGTGAGCGGCGGCAAGATGGATGGCACCGCGCCGAGCAACACCGCGCCCCAATAGGCGTAGATCAGCTCGGCGCTGTGAGGGGCGATCAGCACGACCACATCACCCGCGCGGATGCCATTCTCATGCAAACGATAGGCGGCAGCGGTAGCGCACTCGTGCAACTGCGCGTAAGTGATCGGCTCATCCGGCGCGCCGGCGCGCACGAGGTAAATCGCAACGCGGTCGGGTGTGCGTTGCGCGTGTTGAATGAGTTGTGTGGCGAGTGTGCGCATGAGTTGATGAATCTGTCATTCTGAGCGACCGAAGGGAGCGAGGAATCTCTAGCGCGTCAATCAACACATTGGGGATTCTTCACTGCGCTTCGCTCCGTTCAGAATGACAATGCTTTAAAAATTTACGCAAATTGAACTTGCGGCGCGTTGCGGCGGATGCGCAGCGCCAACATGCCCGCAGCAATGGCGAGCACACCGGCGAGCAAAAATGGCACGGTGTAAGCATTGAGCGAGTCACGCAATGCGCCGCCGAGCCACGAGGCGAGCGCCGCGCCGATCTGATGCGCGCAAAAAATCCAGCCATAGACGATGCCGACATTTTTGCGCCCAAAGGTGTCAGCCGCCAGCGCCGTGGTCGGCGGCACAGTGGCGATGTAATCCAAGCCAAAAAAGATGGCGAATACGGTCAAGCCGGTCGGCTCATTGACAAACGGCAACAGCAGCAATGACAACCCACGCAACGAATAGTAAATCGCCAGCAGCTTGCGTGGATCGTAGCGGTCGGTGAGCCAGCCTGAGGCGAGTGTGCCGATAAAGTTCATGGTGCCCATGACCGCGAGCAGCCCGGCGGCGGTTGTGTTTGGGATGCCGCAATCAATGGCGTATGAGATCAGATGCGTGCCGATGATGCCATTGGATGAAAAGCCGCACACAAAAAAGGTAGCCACCAACAGCCAAAACGTCGTCGAGCGCAGCGCCATTCGCATGACGCCCTGACCCGCACTGGTGGACGCCGTCGCCGCGTAGTCGGCTGGCGCGCCATACGGCAACAGTCCGCGCTTGCTCGGGTCGTCGCTCATCAGCAAAAACACAGGCACGATCAGACCGATTGCCAGTGCCGCCAAGATGACGGTCGCGCTGCGCCAACCCATGCTGTTGGTCCATTGAGTCAGCAACGGGATAAACATGAGCTGACCCGCAGAGGTCGCCGCGCCAAACATGCCAACGACCAGTCCGCGCCGCTGCACAAACCAACGATTTGCCACCGCCGCGCCGATGACCGAGCCAGCCAGTCCTGTGCCGAGACCGCTCAGCACGCCCCAAAACAGTGTCATTTGCCATGTGGCAGTCATGGTAGAACTGATCAGCAAGCTGACGCCAATCACCGCGAGACCGATCATCATGATGAGGCGCGCGCCCAGCCGCGCAATCAATGTGCCTGAGAGCGGCGACGACAACCCAAAGACAAACAAACCCATGGACACCGCAAAAGAGATGATGGCGCGGCTCCAGCCCGTCTCGATCTGAATCGGCACAAGCATGACACCAGGCGCCGAGCGCACACCCGCCGCCGCGAGGAGCACCAGCACAGTCATGGCGACTACGACCCAGCCATAATGAAATTTTGATTGCGAAGAAGACATAGCGGGCGAGTATATAGGTGATGGATAATGCGTTTATGAGTTCATTCAGCAATCCGCATTTCATGTATCTGTTTGCATTGCGTAGCAAGCCCGGCAAACGCAAGCTCGGCTACGGGCAATCGCCTGAGGATGCGTTGCAGATATTGGCGTCGCGGCTGACACAGGCGGAGATGGATGACATTGACCCAAGCGACTACATCAAGATCCATCAACGTCAGCTTCAGGAGTATGTTGCCATCCTTGGCTAACTCACGATGAACGCACAAGATTCAGCGCGCGCGAGCGCCATTCGCCCCAACGGCATCATAGATATGCACTATGACTTGCTGATGGATCTGTATGAGAAGCGCGAACAGCGCGATGTGCTGCGGCGCGATTATCTGGATGATCTGCGCACAGGTGGAATCAGTGTCATGGCTGCCGCGATCTATCTCGAAGATAAATATTTGCCTGAGATGGGGCTGCGTGTGGCGCTGGATCAAATCGGCCGGCTGTATGAAGAGGTCAGCCGTTGCGCTGATTTTGCCATTTGCAAGAGCAGCGCTGAGATTGACGCGGCGCGCGCCGCAAACAAGATAGCGCTCGTGATTACGATGGAGGGCGTCGAGCCGCTCGGCAGCGATAGTCATTTATTGCGTGTGTTTTATGAATTGGGCGTGCGGGCGATAGGACTGACGCACGCCCGTCGAAATATGGCGGGCGAAGGTGGCATCTTTGCAGCGCGTGGCTCGTCGCCACAAGGGATAACTGCATTTGGGCGCGAGGTCGTGCGCGAATGTGAACGACTCGGCATCATGATTGATCTGGCGCATATCAACCCAGCGGGGTTTGATGACATCATGCATACGCTGACTAAGCCGCCGATTGTGTCGCACACCAACGCACGCAAATACTATGACATCGAACGTAACATCAGCGACGATCAGATTCGCATGATCGGCGCGCGGCGCGGCGTGATCGGGATCAATGCGGTGCTGGTCAGCCCGACGCGAGACGGTGCAACGCTGGATGGCTTTGTGGATCACATCGAGTATGTTACGGAACTAGCGGGCATTGACTCGGTAGCGTTGGGCTTTGATTTTTTTGAGAATATCTTTAACGCGATGCCACAGCACGAACGTGAAGAACTTGCGGCAAAGCTGACGGATATTCATTTTGTGCCGCAACTGACCAATCACAGCCACGCACAAAATGTTGTGCGCAAACTCGAAGAACGCGGTTGGCACGCGGATGATATTCGCAAGGTGCTGAGTGGCAATTGGCTACGCGTGATGCGTGAATGGATGTGAACTTCAATCTTGACCCTGCTCAATTAGATTTGTTGCGCAAGATCGCCAATGGCGCGCGCCTCAAAGATCAGCGCGACATCGAAGGGCGCAAATGGTTCACGCTCTATAACGCTGACGATTCACACACACGTATCGATGCGGCATTGGTTGAGTCACTCGTCACCGCAGGGTTGATTGACAGCAATAAGAAATTCCCTGCGGCGACCTATTGGTTGACGGAGAAGGGGAAAAATATCAGTGCGCGCCAGCCATAGCAAACGCGTCAATCTCCTTGCGCGTGGTTAGCTCTTGGGCAACCTTGCCATCCGTCATGCGAATTACGCGATCAACAAACTGACACATGCGCAGGTCATGCGTCACCATGATGCCGGCGCGATTTTGCTCATGGATCAACGTCTGCAGATTTTGCACGACCTGATAGGCGCGCTCGGTGTCGAGGCTGGCGGTCGGCTCGTCTGCCAGCACAATCGCTGGCTGATGAATCAACGCGCGCGCAATGGCTACACGCTGCTGCTGACCACCCGACATCTGCGAAGGGAGATTGTTGCGACGCGCAAGCATGCCAAGCCGATCCAATAAATCTTTCGTCCGTATGCTGCCAGCACGATCTAGTTTGCCGTTGAGTTTGAGCATCAGCTCAACATTTTCTTGCGCGGTCAAAAATGGCATGAGGTTGCTGGCTTGAAAAACAAAGCCGATTTTCTCACTGCGAAAGCGTGTGCGCTCGGCGTCTTTCATTTCCCACAGCGCCTTGCCATCAATCATGACATTGCCCGCGGTTGGCTCGAGCAAGCCAGCCAGCAACGCCAACAGCGTCGTCTTGCCGCTGCCACTCGGACCCACCAGCGCGACAAATTCACCAGCATTAACATTGATGCTCACGTTATCCACCGCATTGATCGTTTGTCCTGCGGAGGTGTATTGTTTGAGGACGGATTCGGTTTGGAGTACTGTTTTCATGTGAATGGATTACGAAGCTAAGCCAAGCGCCTTGAGTGGCTCGGCTTGTAACAGCGTGCGTACCGCTACCAGCCCGCCCAGTGGGCCTATCGCCAGCATAAGTGCAATTGCCATCGTCACGTCGCCGCCATCAAAACGAATCGGCACGACCGCTGGAATTGCCTTTGCTAAACCTAAAGTCAGCACCGCGCCGATAAATACGCCAAAGGCATTGACCACGAAGATTTGCATGATGGCGGCCAAGCCGATTTTCCAATTTGCCGTACCGACAGCTTTGAGCACGCCGACTTGGGCGATCTTTTGCGCAGCTTGGATGCGAAAGAAACTACCGACGACCAACACGCCGATCAACAACGTGAAAGCGCGCTGGAGTGACAACGTGCCTTGTTGCGCGCTATAGCCCGGCGTGTTTTCCCATGCGGTCTTTTTGTCTACCGCCAACACGCCGTCATTTTCGCGCAGGATGCTCTTGCTATCAGCGATGCCTTGCTCGATTTTTTTGCTCATGGCTGTAGCATCGTTTGGATTGTTGAGCTGAATAAACGCAACATTAAATGTGGTCGGCAGCGCCGAGCCATCAGTGGAAACGATGTCACTCGCGCGCGGGCGAATTTTTTCGTAGGTCTGATTTGGCACAAAGATGGTCGGCTGCAAAGAATATTGATTGCTATCGGCGATGCCGGCGACGGTCAGCTCATACAGCTTCTCTTTGCCACCGACGAGCGAGCGCACCGTAAACACGTCGCCCACCTTGAGATAACTGCGCAGCGCTGTGCTGCGATCAATAATGGCTTCCATGCTGCGCTTAAAGTCGAGCTGCCGCCCCTCAAACACAGTCGGTTCGCCGGGCTCGCCAGCGAGTACGCCGCCCAGCGCAATCTTGATTGGTGCCGCGCTATCTGGCACGATCAGAGCCACATTCGCCCAAGCAATCGCGCCAACGCGCTGTACGCCGTCAATCTGCCGCAGATCGCGGATGCGCGCCTCGCTGATGCGACTGCCCGGAATAAGCAACTCGGACTTGTCCGAATACACGATCAGATCAGCGTTGACTTTTGAGAGGTACTCACGATTGCCGAGTCCGAGCCCTTCGGCGAGACCGGCGGTAAATAGCACCAGCAGCGTAATCAACGCAACGACTACAGCGATCAGCAAAAAGCGTCCTTTGTTGCGCCACACCTCTTTAAACGCCAAGTGAAATGGCAGAGGCGCCGGCGGCAGCGCGGGCAGATTGAGCCGCTGAGTGTTAATTTTGATATCGCCAAGCTGGATACTTGATTTGTATTTACCTTCTACAAACATTGGACAAACATTACCACAGAATTATGATCGTCAATTTCATACAATCTTAAAAAATGTGAATTTAATCGTTGCTAAACTCGAAAAGAACTACAATGCGCTTAGTTGTGCCTGCGCAAACGCGCTCCAAGTCAAACTGTGGTTTGAGCACCGAGTGTCGTTTGCGAAAATAATAATCGGAGGAGAAGAATGTCTACACAAATTTCGCGTCGCAACGCGCTATTTAGCATGATTGCGGCAACATCCATTTTGGCAGCCTGCAGCAGCCCAGCGCCCGCGCCCACTGCGGCGCCCGCAAAGCCGGCTGAGCCTGCCAAACCTATCGAGATCGAGTTGTTGTTTCCTGTTGCTGTCGGTGGTCCGATCGCTAAGATCATGGACGACTATATGGCGCGCTTTAACAAAGCCAATCCGGGCATCACCGCCAAAGCTACATTTGCAGGCGGTTATGCCGATGTGCTGACCAAGGTGCAAACTACCATCCAAGGCGGCGGCAAACCTGCGCCTGTGGGTGTTTTGCTCAGCACTGATTTGCAGTCGCTCATTGATGCAGATCTGCTAGAGCCATTGGATGGCTATCTGGCAAAAGCCGGCGACGCCTACGTCAATGATTTCTTTCCGGCGTTTATGCTCAACAGCAAAGACGAAAAGGGCAAGGTGTGGGGCATTCCGTTCCAACGCAGCACACCCGTGATGTATTACAACAAGGCGGCATTCAAAGAGGTCGGTCTCAATCCCGATCAGCCACCTAAGAACTGGGCGGAGCTGTTGGACGCGGCGAAGAAATTGACCAAGCCAGACGGCGCGCGCTGGGGCTTGCAAGTGCCAAGCGATGGCTTCCCCTATTGGCTGTTCCAAGCGGGACCCATCAGCCTCGGCAAAAACGTCGTTGGCACTGAAGCCAACAAAGTGTATTTCGATACACCTGAGTCGCTCGAGGCTTTGAATTTCTTTGTCAGCCTCAGCCAAAAAGAGAAAGTGCATCCAACTGGTGTGATCCCTTGGGCAACTACGCCAGATGCATTTGTGGCGGGCAAAGCCGCGATGATCTATCACACGACTGGCTCGCTGACCAACATCTTGAGCAAGATGCCAAATCCAGCGGATGTTGGTGTGGCATTTATTCCGGGCAAATCAGGCTACGGCGTGCCAACGGGCGGTGGCAACATGTACATCTTCAAAGGCGCGCCACAAGAGCAAAAGGACGCTGCGTGGAAGCTGATTCAATTCCTCAGCGCACCTGAGATGGCTGCGGAATGGAGCCGCGACACAGGCTACGTTGCCTCGCGCAAGTCAGCCTATGACACCGAAATCATGAAGAAGCTCGTCGCCGAGAAGCCACAATATGGCATCGCGCGCGATCAACTGCAATATGCGCAAAAAGAACTGACCAGCCATCAAGGCGCGCAGATTCAGCAGATCTACGGCAATGCCATCCAAGCCGCAGTCGAAGGCAAAAAAGACCCCAAGACGGCGTTGGTTGACGCGCAAGCGCAAGCCGACAAGATTCTGAGCCAATTCAAGTAAAACACCGCTTGTCATTCTGAATGGAGCGTAGCGCAATGAAGAATCTCTAGCGCGTTTATGCTGGAGATTCTTCGCTTCTTGTGCGGTTGCTAAGAATGACATTACACCCTGTATGTCAAAACACCGCAACACCTTGCTTGGCGTGGCGCTCTTATTGCCATCGCTTATTTTCCTCGTCACGTTTACGCTATTACCCCTCGCGCAGACGCTCATCAACAGCCTGTATCGGCGCAACCTCGCCACACGCAACCAACCCGTGTTTGACGGACTGGGCAACTTTGTGCGCCTGTTTGCGGCTGACAGCGAATTTTGGAAGGTGCTGGGCAACACGCTGTTTGTGGCGGCGGTGGTCGTGCCCATCAGCGTCATCCTCGCCTTTTTGGTGGCGGTTTTGGTGAATCGGTCTGTACGCGGTATTGGTTGGCTGCGCTCTGCCATTTTTTATCCGACGATTTTGCCGGTCGTCAGCGCTGCCAGCATCTGGCTGTTGATCTACAACGTAGATTTTGGCTTGATGAATACACTCATCAAAACACTCGGCGGCAAACCGATCAACTTTCTTGGCACGACTGAGTGGGTACTGTGGGCGCTGTGTCTGATGATGATCTGGAAGCAAACCGGCTTTTTGATGGTGTTTTATCTAGCGGGATTGCAAGGACTGCCAACCGATGTCATGGAAGCCGCCAAACTCGACGGCGCGTCAAGCTGGCAAACCCTGCAACACATCACACTGCCGCTGCTGCGTGGCACGACCATATTTGTCATCACCATTGCGACGACGGCTGCGTTTCAGACGGTGGATCATCTGTATGTCATGACACAAGGCGGACCCAACAACGCCAGCAACCAGTTGCTCTTCAACATCTATGAGACCAACTTTCGCTTTCAGGATGCTGGCTTGGCTTACGCCGCGACCGTAGTGCTGCTTGTGTTATTGCTTGTGTTCACATTCCTCAACACAGTCATCGCCGACCGCAGGAGCTACGATGCAACGTAACTCATCTTGGCGCGCGGTGTTGCCGCTCATCGTTTTAGCCGTTGTGTGGGGCTTGCCACTGCTCTGGACGATTGCGCTGGCGTTTCGTCCGCCCAATGCGCCCATCAGCATCGGCAGCACATGGTTTAGCGGATCGCTCTCGCTCGCCAGCATTCAGCGCGCGCTCGACTCGGCGCCATTTGGCACATACTATCGCAACACCATACTCGTTGTCATCGGCACACTCGTCGTGCAGATCATCACCATCACGCTTGCGGGCTTTGTATTTGCGCGGCTCAAATTTCCCGGCAGAGATATCTTGTTTTTGCTGTTTTTGCTTCAGCTACTCGTGCCGACCGCCGCGCTCATCATTCCAAACTACGCCACGATCCGCAGCCTCGGATTGTTTAATACGCTCGTCGCCATCATGATGCCGTTTTGGGCGTCGTCTTTTGGTACGTTTTTGATGCGCCAGACTTTTCGCACCGTGCCGCAAGATTATGAGGATGCCGCGCGTATAGATGGCGCGACGTGGTGGCAAACGCTGTGGCATGTGTATCTGCCTCCCGCGCGGCCCGCGCTGTCGGCGTTTGCGCTCGTCTCGCTCTCCTCACACTGGAATGATTTTTTGTGGCCCCTCGTCGTGACCAACAGCGTGGAAACGCGCACACTCACGGTCGGGCTGGCTTCATTTACACAGATGGGCGAGAGCGGCGCCGAATGGTCGCTCATCATGGCAGGCACATTGCTCGTCATCTGGCCCCTGCTCGTGTTATTCCTCTTTTTCCAAAAGCAATTTATCGCCAGCTTTGTCAGCAGCGGGCTGAAGTGAGTTGTTAGTTATTAGTATTTAGTTGTTTGCCCAACTAAATACTAAGCACTCGGCTTTTGCAGATGCCAATCGGTCTCGCGCTGATACGCCATACCGACTTGCAAGATCGCGTTTTCGCCAAACACATTGCCGATGATAGACAGCCCAATCGGCATGCCATGCGCGCCAAATCCCATTGGCACGGACAGCGCTGGCAATCCGCACAATGCGCCCAGCACGCTATAGCTGCGACGCTTCTTAAATGCCGCGCTTAGCCCAACCGTGATTGGGTTGGCTTCGATCAGCACAGTCGGCGCGAGCAGCACGTCATAGTTGGCGAATAACGCCGCAACCTGACGACGAA
>CAZVQE010000072.1:0-10083 GCA_964628875.1 uncultured Anaerolineae bacterium | reverse complement strand
ATGGCAGTTGGCAAGCCACCGCAACCACACGGCTACACAACGCGCTCGTCGCTCTTGCTTGGCGTGCCGGTGGCGTTGATCGTCGTTGGGTGCTGGCGCATGATCTTTGCTGAGTCGAACGGCGCGACATCGAGGTTCGGCAAATTTGTCATGCTGATGCTTGTGCTTGGCTTTGTCGCGGTGAATGTAGACAACAACCTGTATTGGTTTGAGCGCTGGATCAAGGATCGCGCCATCATGACTCAGCTCGCCGATCAGCCGCGTGCGAGAGCCGCATCCATCATCGAGGTCACCGACAAATTTGAACTGCAAGATCGCGAGTATGCCGTCACCCGCAAACGCTTTTATTACGAATGGAACTGGTTGTTTCACCTCGCATTTGGCGATGACAAAAATCGGCTCGGTCTCGAAAATCGCACACTCGAATCTGTGTTGGACGAGATCAACGGCGAACTGCCGACGCACCCGTTTTATGCGGCGGGCACCAACATGGATCGCTTTGATGCGAATGGCTGTCGCGTGGCGCTGACGATCAACGCCGGCGCTGGCGCGTATGAGCGCGGCAAAATCGGGCTGACTTTGCGTTACTTGTATTACCGCACTTTTGCGCCAGCAGAGATGCAGTCATTTTTGCGCGGTCTGGTCAATCTGCAAGTCGCGCCAATCAAAAACTGTGGCTAAAGAATCGCGCGTGACGATTGGGACGCTCGCCGAGCGCTCGCTGCACGCCGCGCTCAAGCAATATCTGGCGCGTGAGGGCGATCAGTTTGAGGTCAAGCTCGGACGCTATTGGATTGACATCGTCAGCGCCCATGAGTTGATTGAGATTCAGACGCGCAGCCTGCGCGCGATTGCGCCAAAGCTGCGTGTGCTGACCCGCGAGCATCACGTGCGCCTCGTGCATCCAATCGCCATCGAAAAATGGATTGTGCGCCAAGACAAAAACGGCAACACACTGAGTCGTCGTCGTTCGCCGCGTCGTGGGCGCGTGGAGCATATCTTTGATGAATTGGTGGGTTGCGCGGATGTGATGACGCTGCCAAATCTGACGCTCGACATTTTGCTCACGCGCGAAGAAGCCATCAGCGAGCCAACCATCCGCAAACGCTGGCGCACGGTGGGCTGGCGCGTCACAGATCGGCGGCTACTCGAGGTGGTAGCGCAACGGTCGTTTGTTGGCACGAGCGACTGGCTCACGCTGTTGGCTGATCTGCCGCACGCGCCATTCACCAATGCCGATGTCGCGCATGCGCTGAGCGTGCCCATCGAGATCGCCCAACGTCTGACCTATTGTTATCGTGGTGCGGGCTTGATTCACGCCTCAGGCAAACGCGGACGCGCGCTGATGTTTGAGCGCGTGGTCGGCGATACTATTGAGGAATCGGATTACGCAAAAGGTGAATTTGAGATGAGCTAAGCAAACTATGATTGTCATTCTGAACGAAGCGCAGCGAAGTGAAGAACCCCTATGTATTGACGCATTAGAGATTCTTCGTCGCGCACTGCGCTCCTCAGAATGACGAATTCACACTTATACCGAACTCATGTCAAAGTAATCCGATTCCTGAAACATGATTCAAGACGCAACCATCGCGCTCGGCGCGTATCTGTTGAGCGGCATACGCGGCTACCGCCAAGCCGGCATTCACAACTACATCAAGACGCTGCTGGCGCACCTGCCAGATGCCGCTGCACAAGCCTCGCTTGATCTGATCGCGTTGATTAGCCCGACCGCGTTGGATGAGGTTCCGTCTGAGTTTCCGCATGTTGTGGCGACCGCGCAATCACTTGAGTCGCCGCGCGCGCGCATCCGCGAGGAGCAACTGCGCCTGCCCGCGCAACTGCGCCAATTGCGCGCCGCGCTGTATCACGGCATGGCGTTTGCCGCGCCGCTCAGCGCGCCTTGCAAGACCGTCGTCACCGTGCATGATCTGAGCTTCATTACACAGCCGCACACGCACAAACGGTTTAATCGCATGTATCTGTCACAGATCACGCGGCTGAGCTGTCGCCGCGCCACGCGCATCATCGCTGTCAGCCAGCACACGCGCGATGACGTCTCGCGTTTTTTTGGAATCGCGCCCGAGCGTATTGACGTGATCGCGCATGGCGTGGATGGCGCGCGTTTTGCGCCGCTGTCGCCCGATGAGATCGCTGTCTTTCGCACGCAAAAAAATATCGCCGAGCGCGCGGTGTTTTATCTCGGCAGCGTCGAGCCGCGCAAAAACCTAATCACGTTGATCGAAGCCTTTACGCGTGTGTGTCAGACCGATACACACGCGCGGCTGTATGTCGGCGGTGGCTTAGCGTGGAAGTACGAGGCGATCCTCACGCGCGCACATCAGCTTGGCATCGGCAACCGCGTGACATTTTTGGATGCAGTCGCGCCTGAGGAGTTGCCATTGTGGTTTGCAGCGTGCGATGTGTTTGTGTATCCGTCGTTGTATGAGGGCTTTGGCATGCCCGTGCTAGAGGCGATGGCGTGCGGCGCGCCGATCGTCAGCAGCAATGTCACATCTCTGCCAGAGGTGGTCGGCGATGCGGGCATTTTGGTGTCGCCGACAGATGTGGATGCGCTCGCTGATGCCATTGCGCGCGTGCTTACCGATGATGGCTTGCGTGCCGAATTGCGCTCGCGTTCGCTGCAGCGTGCGGCGCAATTCACATGGCAGCGTGCAGCGCAGCAGACGGTGGAGACCTATATACGTGCGCTCCAGATAGGAAAATGAGAAGAAAGGATACAGAGATTCTTCGCTCCGCTCAGAATGACGAAATCAGCGCGTGATGACCTGTAAAATCGGCAGCGTGTTTAGGCGAATCTTTTCGCGCGAGAATCTATGGGCGTTGGCAATTTGTCTGATGCTCGTCGCGCTGATCATTTTTAGCAGCGGCTCCTCGCCGCGCTGGATCTATCAAGGCTTTTGATGCTGGCGACGTTGCGTTCATCATTTTCGTGGTCGCGTGCGCGGCTGTGGCTGTTGGCGCTGGCGAGTGGAATTGCGCTCTTTGCGTGGCAACCGTCGTCACCCATTCGCAACGCACAAATCGGGCTGCCCATACTGTCGCTGATCTTGACGTTCGGCGTGTGGTGGCTCACACAACGCACCACATCAGCGCGCGCGGCAAATCTGAGTGTCGTTGCGCTGATCGTGTTATTTGTGCTGCTCAAGTTTGCGCCGCTGACGACCGCGCTCAGCACTGCATGGCGCGCGCTCAATGGACAATCTACCGCGCAAGCCGCCGCGAGCGATTTGAGCTGGCTGGGTTTTTCATACATTGCGTTTCGTCTGATTCATGTGTTGCGCGACAAAGCCAATGGGCGATTGCCGCCGCTCAGCGCGCTCGAATTTCTAACGTATGTGTTTTTTGCGCCGTCGCTGCTGGCAGGTCCGATTGATCGTGCCGAGCGATTTGCCAAAGACTTGCGTGCCGCAAATGCCATTCACAAGGACGCGCTGTTGGACGGTGCGTGGCGCGTGTTGCTCGGCGCATTCAAAAAATTTGTGGTGGCGGACGCGCTGGCGCTCGTGGCGCTCAATGACGCGAATGCGTCGCAAACCAGCTCGACGCTGTGGACGTGGCTCATGGTTTATGCGTATGCGGGGTTTATCTTTTTTGACTTTAGCGGCTACACCGATATGGCGCTGGGCGTCGCGCGCATGGTTGGCATCAAGCTGCCCGAAAACTTTGCACAGCCGTATCTCAAGCCGAATCTAACGCAATTTTGGAACAGTTGGCACATGTCGTTGTCGCAGTGGTTTCGCGCGTATTGGTTTAATCCGCTCACGCGCGCGCTGCGCAATCGCGGCTGGTCGCAGGCGCTCATCATCGCGGTCGGGCAGATCAGCACGATGCTGCTCATTGCGTTGTGGCACGGCATCACGCCAAATTTTTTGATGTGGGGAATTTGGCACGCGGCGGGGTTATTTGTGCATAACCGTTGGTCGGACTTTGCAAAGCGACGTGGGCTGACGCTGGGCGCGTGGTCGCGCTGGATCGGCGCGTTGATTACGTTTGATTTTGTTGCGCTGGGTTGGGTCTGGTTTGCGCTCAGCGATTTTGGCACGGCGTGGCGCGTGATGCTGAGGTTGGTTGGGCTATGACAGATATCACACATCGGCATTATTTGATGCGCAAATTGCCATTCAGCAGTAAGAGTAAGTTTGTCATTCCGAACGGAGTGAGGAATCTCGCTGGCGTTACTTTTGAGGGATTCCTCGCGGCGCACTTTGTGCGCATCGCTCGGAATGACACAACATCGAGAGGCACCCAGTGAACACACGCATTTTGCTGAAAGCACTGGCACTTTTTGTAGCGTTTAATGTGCTGTGGGCGCTGGTAAATCCGCTGCCAATGCTCAATCGTGTCTCGCTCTACAACACGCTGTGGCGCGGGCGAGAGCGATTCTCATATAGCGACGACCCAGCGCAGACCTACAGCGTCAGCCTGACGCAACTCGACGCGATGTTTGCGACGCATGAGATCAGCGCCGCGCCCAAGCCCGCCGACGAATTTCGCGTGGTGCTGATCGGCGATTCCTCGACGTGGGGGTTTTTATTGACGCCACGCGACACGCTAGCTGGACAGCTCAACGCGCTGCAGCTACGCGCCAAAGATGGGCGCCGCATGCGCGTATTCAATCTTGGCTATCCGGATTTTTCGCTGGCAAAGGATGTGTTGATCTTGCAACGCGCCAAACGCTACCAGCCCGATTTGATCGTGTGGCTCATCACGCCGCGCTCACTCGCGGGCGATGGGTTGGCGCATCCGATTGTGCAAGCCAACGCCGACGAATGGAACGCTACTCAGCCGCAGATGCCATTCACCAAAACGCAAACGTTGTGGGAGCGCACGCTGTGGGCGCAGCGGCGCGATCTCGCCGACCTCGCGCGCAACCAGCTTTATGGCGCAATGTGGAGTGCAACGGGCATAGACCAGCAATATCCGACGGACTATGAGCGCGCACAGCTCGATCTCGCGCGCGACGAAAATTTTTTTGATGTGGCGCGTCCGCTGACTGAGCGGAGTTTGCCGTTTGAGCTAATTGACGCGGGTGTGCGCGCGGCGGGTGACACGCCGCTGTTAGTCGTGCATGAGCCGATGCTCATCAGCAATGGCGCAAATAGCGATGTGCGTTACAATTTTTTTTACCCGCGTTGGTTGGTGGATGACTTTCGCGCGATCATGGACGCACGTGCTCAGCGCGGCTTGCGTTATCTTGATCTGTGGAATTTGGCGTCAACGGATGAATTTACCAACAGTGCCGTGCATCTTTCACCGCAGGGTTCGCGTCGGCTCGCCGAGCGACTAGCGCAGGAGATCACGCGCTGACTGCGAAGGTAAATTTGCCAACTGTGTAAAAAAAGCCGTGTTTTGTGGATTTTACGTGGACATCTGCTAAAATATTCTCATTAAATTTATTTAACGAGGAAATTAGATGGCAGACAAAAAAGCAATGAACAAATCGCAAATCGTCGGTTCACTCGCAGAGTCAACCGGTTTGAGCAAAAAAGATGTGGCTGGCGTTTTGGAGAATCTAAACGCGCTGGCTCTCAAAGAACTCGGCAGCAAGGGTCCGCACGTGTTTACGTTGCCGGGCTTGCTCAAGCTGACGGTGTCGCGCAAACCCGCCACCAAAGCTAAAGAGGGTCGCAATCCGTTTACGGGCGAGACCATCATGATCAAAGCCAAGCCCGCCCGCAACGTTGTGCGCGCGCGTGTGCTCAAGGCAGTCAAGGACGCGGTCTAAATCTTTTTTGTAACGCGTAAATAGACAGAGGCGGTTTGGTGATCGCCTCTGTTTGTTTTTCTTTTACCGCGCGGTCCAGCCGAGATCGAGCAGATGGGACGCGCCGGTGATGATGGCGCCGCTGTCGCTCGCAAGATACAGCGCAAAGTCGGCAATCTCGCTGGGCTCGATCAGGCGTTTGATGGCGGCAGGCGCGAGCATGACTTTGTCAATCACTTCGTCCTCAGAGATATTGAGCGTGCGCGCCTGATCGGCGATCTGTTTTTCGACGATGGCGGTGCGCACATACGCCGGACAGATCGCGTTGGCGGTGATGCCAAACTCTGCCAGCTCAAGCGCGATGGTCTTGGTAAAACCGATGATGCCGTGCTTGGCGCTGATATACGCGCTCTTGTAGGGGCTGGCGACCACGCCGTGCAGGCTGCTGACATTGATAATGCGGCCCCAGCGATTTTGTTTCATGGCTGGCACACAGCGCTTGGTCAGTTGGAATGGGGCGATCAGCATGACTTGGATCATCTGCGCCCACTTTTCATCCGGAAAATCCTCGACCTTTTCGATGAATTGGAAGCCAGCGTTATTGACCAACAAATCTATGCGTCCGCCGCACGTGTCAATCGCGCGCGCCGCCAATTCACCCACAGCCCGCGCGTCCGATAAATCGGTCTGCATAAACACGCCGCCGATTGCGTCTGCTATTGCCTGACCTGATGGTGAGACATCATGCACGATGACACGCGCGCCTTCACGCGCAAACCGTTCGGCGATGGCGCGCCCAATGCCGCTACCCGCGCCCGTGACGAGTGCTGTTTTGCCTGTGAGTTGCATGACATGAGTATAGCTTCCGAACCTATAATGCGCAAATACGTGTTTGCCAAAAAAGCACTCGCAAAACCCATCTCTCGGGCGTCTGTGACTAAGGCGGGCGCCGATCTGTCCTCTGAGCGTGATCTGCTCGTGCGTGTGATGCGGCGTGATGCCAGCGCGTTAGCGGCGCTCTACGATTTACATGGCGCGCGGGTGTATTCGCTGGCGATGATGATCTTGGGCGAGAGCATGATGGCACAAGAGGTGACCCAAGACACATTTTTGCGACTGTGGCAACAGCCCGAGCGTTATCGCTATGAGAGTGGGCATTTTGTGTCGTGGCTGCTGACCATCACGCGGCATCTGGCGATTGATCGGCTGCGGCGCGAGCGGCGCGCACCGGCTGATCTACGCTCGATTGACACCGAAGAATTTGCCGAGCCGCCCGATGCGTCGCAGGCGGATGAATTGCGGTGGCGCGATCTGCAACAAACCTTTGCGCATTTGCCACTCGAACAGCGCGATGTCGTGCAACTCGCGTTTTATCACGGCATGAGCCAAAGCGAGATCGCTGAGCACGTCGGCGCGCCGCTTGGCACCGTCAAGACACGTATGCGACTGGCTCTGGATAAATTGCGCGCCGTGTTTGCATCTGATTAGCTGAGTTTTTGCGTTTATAAAAATGAGTAGCGTGATAGACCTAACCTGTGACGAAGTCAAAGCCCAAGCTGGCGCGTATGCCATTGGCACCCTGCGTGGCGACGAGCGCGCGGCGCTACAGGCGCATCTCGCTGTATGCGCGTCATGCGCCGAGTATTGCGCGAGTTTTGCGCCGGTCACGGCGGCTTTGTTGAATGGCGCTCCGCCACTGACGCCGCCTGCCGCGTTGCGCGCGGCGTTGATGCAAAAGGTGCAGCCGCCTGCCGCGCAAACTCAGGGGCGCTTTGGCTGGCTCGGCGCCATGGCGCGAATTGCGATGGTCGGCGCGCTGCTGGCGGTGATCGTGCTGGCAAACACCTACGCCGCAAATTTCATTACGATCAACAACCCGATTGCGCGCATAATCAATTCTCAACAAGCACAACAACTGGCGCGCCAACTCGCGGCAGACCCGACCGCAACGCAACTGCCGATGTATGCGCGTGCCGCCGCACCACAAGCCAGTGGCACACTGCGATTTAAGGCGGAGGACAAAGTCGGCGTGCTTGAGGCGCAGGCGTTGCCAGCGCTACCGAGTGATCGCGCCTATCAGCTGTGGCTGGTCAATCCAGATGGCACGCGCGACACGGGCGCCATCTTTCGGGTGAGCGATGCGTCTGAGTGGATTACGGTGAATGGCGCTAAGCCGTTGAATCAGTATGTGCGATTTGGCATCAGCATCGAGCCTGCTGGCGGCAGTCCCGCGCCCACGGGTCCCGGCGCGCTGAGTAGCCAACCTGCGTAGCCAGCCATACATCCGATTTTGCCCCCTTTGGCGTTATATGCTATGAAATGTATTCGCGCGTGCGAATACACAAATGACTTCAGGAGGCAATTTTTATATGTTGGCAAAAACGTTTGGCAAGGGCAATAGCAGTTTGGTTCCATTGTTGTTGCGCATCGGCGTTGGATTGACTTTCTTATTTGCGGGCTTGGGCAAATTTCCGGCGATGGCGGTGCCATTTTTTACGCAGCTTGGAATCCCTGCGCCGGGCATTACGGGTCCATTTATTTCATTTTTGGAGACGATAGGCGGCGCATGCATTTTGCTTGGCATCGGCACGCGCTTCTTTAGCGCGTTGTTGATTGGCGATATGCTCGTGGCGATTTTGGCGGCAAAGATGGGAGGGCAGCAAGGTTTGATGACGCTGGGGCTACCCAATGGCTGGAACGCCGTTCGTGTTGAGGTCATGTTGTTGCTGGGTTGCTTGTCGTTGTTGTTTACGGGTCCCGGGTCACCGTCTGTTGAGCAAAATGTTTTGAAGCGCGAAATTCCGTAGGTTTTTATAAATTCGCATATCAGATGTGAGCAGAAGGTTTTTGCACAGCCTTCTGCTTTTTTTATTGCGTGCGAAAATGAGGTCATGCTCAGCACGCACGAATTTCAATTGGCGGTCAATGTGTTTCCGTTTTTGCTGACTGCGCCGGAGGCACATCAGCGTGAGTTTATGGCAAATGCCATTGCCATGCGTTTTCCGACCGATGCCACAGTTTTTGAGGAAGGGCAAGTGTGTGGCGCGATGGCGTTGTTGCTCGAGGGAGCGGTGCGCGTGTTTAAGATTGGTGAGTCGGGGCGTCAGATTACGCTATATCGGTTTGGGCGCGGCGAAGGTTGCATTTTGACGGCGAGCTGCATTTTGTCACAGCGCACATTCCCCGCCATCGCCACCATCGAACAAGCCGCCTCAGCCATCGTCGTGCCGGCAGGCGCATTTGAAGAATGGATCAGCAAAGAAACGATTTGGCGCGACTATGTGTTTAGGCTGTTGTCGAGCCGCCTGTCAGGGCTCATGGCGCTTGTAGATCAGGTCGCCTTTAATCGCATGGATCAACGCATCGCCGAGCTGCTGTTGCGCGAGGCTACGACGGGCGCGCCGCTAAAAATCACACACCAAGAGATCGCCTCAGAGCTTGGCACATCGCGCGAGGTGGTCAGCCGCATCTTGGAGGATTTTCAGATGCGCGGGGCGATCATGACTCAGCGCGGCAGCCTTACGGTTGTCCGTCCCGAGCTGCTGCGGGTGAATGGCGCTTGAGTGAATGTGACTTTGTCACCGACAAGCACACGCCTCAGGATTATGATAGAGACACATCTTAAATCGAGGTTATTTTTATGAAAGTCAATATGGGTTCAACCGATCGCATTATTCGTGTCATTTTGGCGCTGGTGTTTTTTGCTTTGATTTTGACCAACACCGTCAGCGGCGTACTAGCAATTATTCTTGGTGTGCTGGGCGTCGTGTTTCTGCTGACCTCTGCCATTCGCAGCTGCCCGCTGTATATGCCATTTGGCATCTCAACGATTAAGAAGTAAACGCACGATCATCAACGATAAACAAACGCGGCGCAAGAGAGTGTATCTTGCGCCGCGTTTTTGTGAGCCATTGGCAGTGTCTGTATCTATTGAGACACCAAAGGTAATAATATGTAGGTGCGATTTGCATTAAATGAATGTATCGAATAATTGTTGCGTTCATCATTAATTGACAATGACACCCACTGTAGCGAGTCAGCTAGGTCGCTCAGATCTATAGCAAAATTGCCACTAGGGTCGGCTACCGTCGAACGATAAAAATTATTTGGCCCACTTCGCAATGTAGAGATAAAAACACTAACCACAATACCGGGCAACGTTTTACCTCCGAGTATTTTGGTTGCTTGACTGTATTGTGCGTTTATCTCCTGATACGTATATGTGATTCTTGAGTCAGATTGCACCAATTCCAGCACATCCCCTGTATGCAAAATTTCATTAATGACAAAATAAAACTCACCCACTGATCCAGTGCCGGTCAACAGCACTTGGGCTGTAGGACTAGTAGGCTTTT
>CAZVQE010000071.1:1955-10107 GCA_964628875.1 uncultured Anaerolineae bacterium | reverse complement strand
TGATGAAGTCAGTTTGATTCAAATCTTGCGCGATGAGAGCGACGGCGAGCAATCCATTTGCAGACACCCAAATATGCAATTGCCGACATGTGATCGCGTGGAGACCGTGCTTGGCGCCGTCATGAATACCACCACTCGCACAATTGATATTGCCGACGATGTGCCAAGTCGTGTTTCATTCGAGCGCATTAGTTTATAAATCAAGATTTGAAATTAATTTTAGAGGAAATAAAAGACAAGAAATGATCGAACAACTCGCAAAAACTTTAACTCTTTTACATTCGTTGAACGGACAGGATGCCACACTCAGTGACCGCAAGAGCTATCTCGTCGGCAAGATTGGTGTCTTTAGCCTGTGCGCGCGCAAATAGCCACACCTATTTGCGCAAAGGAATTTTATGAGTGAAATCATTATCCAAAGAACGCAACCTGCAAACGCAAAAGACTGCGAAGCGATACAACTATTAGCATATCCTACGCTCTCGCCCGAAGAGCTTTTTACTGCCGATCACATTGCCCATCACACACACATTTTTCCTGAGGGGCAATTTGTAGCCATTGACACAACGAGTGGCAAAGCAGTTGGAATGTGCACCGGCTATCTCACCGAGCACAAAAAAATCGGCAAACGCAAATTTCTCGACGTCATCTCGCAGGGCTGGCTCGACGAGCATAATCCAAACGCCAGCTACTACTACGGCGTTGACATGAGTATTTTGCCGAGCTATCGCGGCAAAGGCATCGCGCGTATGCTCTATGAGGCGCGCAAAAAAGTGTGTATTGAATTGAATCTAAAAGGCATCGTTATCTGCGGCATCATGCCCGGCTTTGCCAAATTCAAAGAGCATATCTCGCCCTACGACTATGTGAATCTGGTTGTAGATGGCAAAGTGTTTGATCCCACACTATCGGTTCAAATGCGTAATGGTTTTCACCCTGAGTATTTACTCCCCAATCATTTTGAAGATGAAACAACAGATGGATGGGCGTTGTTTATGGAGTGGACAAACCCGAACTACATTGATCGTAAAGCCGAAGAGCTGTTCAAACCACCTGCCTATTTCCATTTGTCAAATAAGCAAGAAACAGGCTAAAAAAACTAGGGGCAGTAGATAGTTGCCCCTAGTTTTAATTGACCGTGTCGAAGTTGGTTTCGGCAGGCGCAACCAACCCATTAACACACGCCGTGAAAATCTTCGATTTTGAGCATCCACTCATCTTCGGAGATGGTGATTGGCTCATCAAATCCGTTAAATGGTGAACTGACCGAATACACATACGCGCCACACGACTTAAACACGAGGCGGTCACCAACTTTTAATTCACACGGCGAGCGCATCTCAAACAACGTATCAAGTGAATCGCATGTGGGTCCTGCGAGTCGATAAGTGACCATGCCAAGTGGGCGTGATTCACGTACGATGGGCTGAACAGCAGGGCGGATACCATCTGGAATCTCATATAGACCGCTAAAGAACCCAGCATTGAGATACAACCACTTCTGACCATCTGGGCGATCAGCGACGCCAGTCACCTCAACGACCATGTCTGCTGCATTGCCACATACGCCACGTCCCGGCTCCAAAAACACACGGCGCACCTCAGGCATGTATTCGCGCAAAGCGTCATTAACGACTTTGGCAACATCGTTTGGTTGCGGGACGGGACCCGTATAAGGCGCAGGGAAGCCGCCGCCAAGGTCCATCATGTCAAGTTCGAGTCCGGCTTCGCGCGCCATACGCCACGCGGGCGCAACAGCTTGAATTGCCTCTGCCCATGTCTCAGGGCGAGTGCATTGCGACCCGACGTGAAATGCAAATCCGACTGGTTTCAAACCACGCTCTTGTGCCATTTGCAACAACTCAACTGCCTTGCGTGGCTCGACGCCAAACTTGTGCGTTAGGGGCCACAGCGCGCCGGTGTGCGGCACAGTCATGCGCACGTAAACCTCCAGCGGCTTGCCATTCGCGCACGCAACCAATTTATCAAGCTCGCACTCAGAGTCAAACACAAAAAGCTTTACGCCATGCTCAATCGCGGCTTGAATATGTGCGACCTGCTTAACCGGGTTGCTAAAGAAAATGCGATCGCCGCTGACACCGATGTGCGCAAGCGCCTCAATCTCTGCCTTTGACGCCACCTCAAACCATGCGTTGTCAATTTGAGCAAGCGCAGACAGCAGCATAGGATGTGGATTTGACTTCATTGCGTAGCCAACATTGGCGTACGGGAATGCACTTTGAATGGCTTTGAAATTTTCGACGGCGCGGCGCGGCGACAAAATAAGCGCGGGTGTCGTTGCTTGCCAAATCGGGTGCTGGTGTGACAAAGCCTGATATGCGTTGTCTTTATAGCTTGGCGCTGAGTGGATCGAGGTATTTTTGGGGAATCGAAGTTCCGCCGCGAGGTTGCGCTTCGTTGTTGCGCGCGTTTGTAAACGAGAAACCGAATCTGCCATTGAGTAAAAAGACTATTTCTCCTTGTTTGCCAGCCACAAATGTCTTGACGCACTTAGCAAAACGGCGCGATTATAGGACAAGATGTGTTAAAAAAAGATAAGAATTTGCTCACGCGCAAAATTTTAAGGAAAGCAGAAAGGTGAGAGTTGGGAGCTAGGAGGCAGGTTTTTGGTGCTGATTCCTAACTGCTGACTCCCGTCTCCTCAAACGCCCCTTGCACCAATGGCAACACGAGCCATGCCACGCTCGTCCCAAACAAACTACCAGTCAGCATACGCATCCACCACACACTCTCACGATATGGGATGAGATTAAACGGTGGCTGACTAAAGAGCTGCGAAAATCCATCAAGTCCAATCGGCACAAGTCCGATCAGTACAAAAGTCCACCACGGCAGCGCGCGCAGCCGCTGTCGCCGACGCAGCCAACCAAAGGCGATGCCATTCAACGCCAACGACAAATAAATCGCCACGTCGCGCTCACACAACGCGACCTTGTAACCCATCTGCGCATTGCCCTGAAAGTCACGCGCCGCAAATAGCCCTTGCAAACTCGATGTGTCTATGCTCGACAATCGGTCAAACTCATCGCGCGTATAAACCGGCTGCTCGCCATACAAATAAAACGAACGAAAGCCATACGTGTGGCACACAAATTTGTAAGGCACATAGATCGCCTGTGCAACAGTTGTGTAGCCATTGCGCAACAATATCGGCGCTACAAACGGCAACAACGAATAAAACAGCAATCCGCTGACGATCAATGCCAGCCAATGTCTTTGGATGCCGCGCGCCACTCGATCAAGCATGCGCCCTCGCCAACCATTTTTCGAGCGCGGCGATCACCGGTGCGTTGTCAGTGAATTGAATCGCTTGCATGCCAACATTTTTTGCACCTTCGACATTTTCAGGCAAGTCATCCACAAACACCGCTTCGTTAGGCGCGACACCCAGACGGTTGAGTGTCAGATCATAGATGCGAGCGTCAGGCTTGCGCACGCCCACCTCCGCCGAAATCGTCACCACGTCAAAATCATCCAAAATCTTGAGCTGATGTGTCAGCGTCATACGCAAACTCGGCGGCGCGTTGCTGATGATGCCTGTTCGCACGTTTCGCTCGCGTTTCCATTCACGGATACGCTGCATCAGCTCGATGTTCAATTCATCGCCCGCATAAAAGTCAGCGCGAAACTGTGCAAGCTGATCTGGCGGCAAATGCAACCGCTCGCCGACCGCGCGCCAAAATGCTTCAAAGTTCAACTCGCCGCGCTCATATTTTTCATTTGTCGTTGTGCCGTGCACGAGCGCCTCGAGGCTGTTGGGCGGCAAATTGAGCTTGCGCTCCCACTCATGGCGCTTGCTCCAATCTACCGTGCGCAATAACACGCCGCCGATGTCAAACACAATGGCGCGCGTTTGTGATGCTGAGTTTTGAGTTGTCATGATGCTTAGGTCACGACCTTAACACACGTTCGTCACCGACGCGCTTTGTGACGCCGGTTTGATCCAGATGCTCGAGCAACGCCAACACATATTTGCGCGAGGTGCCGAGCGTGTCGCGCACTTCGGCGGCGGTCGTTTTGCCGTTTTTGAGAATGAGATCGCGCACAACCTGAGTCGCATGTGCCAACGTGTCGGGCAGCAACACAACCTCACTGTTGAGTTGCACGATCTTCTTTTGTCGCAGCAACGCCTCAAACACAGCATCGCCCACCTGCGCGCGACACTCTTTGACAGACGGCGTATTGAGCGGCTGCGCCTTGCACTGTGCCATCAGCGCATCTATCGTTTTCTGTTGCGCTGCGGTAAATTGAATCGAGTGCGACACAAGCCGCACACCGTCCGACGTATCCACGACGCGAGCGCCATTCACCGCATAGCGCAACAACGCATCAAACTCACGCGCGCCGAGCGACAGCCGACTGCGCAACGACTCGCGCGGCATGACCTCCGCCAAAGGTTGCGACTTGTGATACGCCGTCAGCGCAGCACAAAGTTGCTCAGTTGCGGATTGCCAGTGCGATGTGCGCGCGACGGTGTCGCCGATGTGTTGCGCTTGATTTTTGTGAATGAGATCATCGAGCGCCGCAGCAGTGTCAGCCGCCGACATCTGCGTTAGCGTCGGCAACTCTTGGCGCAACACAAAACCATGCGCATTGAGCGTCGCCGACAATCGCTCAGATGGCGTGCCGACCAACGCCGCCTCTAGTCGCTCGATCACATGCGGCGCGACCTGCCCCGCCCTGCGCCGATAACGTTGCACTGGATTTGCGTCGAGCACTTCGCCGCCGCCAAGTGTGACCGATGGCGACGGCAACCGCACGATAAAGCGATCTCCTTTTGCGGCGACCACTGGCTCACTGAGTTCCAGTTGCGCAAAAAAACTGCGCGCTTGAGACTCATCGTGCTTTTGCAACAAGCGCAGTCGCGCCGCCGTCTCAGTCGCACCAATGAAAAATTTTATTTCGCTGTTGTGGCGCAAGAGCGCGTGAGGCGTCGCCGTGTGCGCAAATAGGTCGTTGCGCACAGGTTCGATTTGCACATCGAGCAGCTGCGTGGGCTGCAGCGTGTCAGGCGGAGCGAGTGTGAATCCGCGTCGCACTTGATCGAGGCTGATGCCGCTGAGGTTAACCGCAACGCGACTACCTGCGGCTGCGCGTTCGAGCTTCTTGCCGTGCGTTTGCAAGCCACGCACACGCGCCAACGCCTCAGTCGGATACACGCGCAATTCGTCGCCGATGCTGAGCGTGCCGCCAAGCAACGTGCCGGTGACAACCGTGCCAAAGCCTGCCACCGTAAACGCACGATCTACCGCAAGGCGCGGCTGTCCATCTGTGCTGCGTTTGGGTGAATCGAGCAACATGGCTTGCAACGCCGCCACGAGTTCGCGCAGCCCCTCGTTTTTGCGTGCGCTGACGGGCACAATCGGCGCGTCAGCTAACGCAGTTTGCGCGAGCAACTTTTTGACCTCATCGCGCATGAGCGCCACCCAGTCTGCGTCAGGCGCAAGATCGGTTTTTGTTAATGCAACCACAGCGCGCTTCACATTGAGCAATTCGAGGATCGCCAAATGCTCGCGTGTCTGCGGCATGGGTCCCTCATCAGCAGCAATAATCAACAACGCCGCATCAATGCCGCCGACTCCCGCCAACATGTTTTCGATAAAGTCAATATGCCCCGGCACATCAATGATGCCAACGACGTCATCGCTCGGCAATTTGAAATATGCAAAGCCAAGATCAATCGTCATCTCACGCTGTTGCTCTTCGCGCAGACGATCAGGATTGATGCCGGTCAGCGCGCGCACGAGTGTGCTTTTGCCGTGATCTACATGTCCGGCGGTGGCGATGGTGAAATCCATTGCTTATAACTTACAGCGCGTTCACTGAGCTTGTCGCAGCGCAGGCTGTCGGCAATCAGTCACGCATGATGCGCATCAATTGCTCAAAGTGATTGGCGTCGTGCCACACGGCGGCGGTCGCCACATCGAGCATGCTCATATAGCCGCGCACCGCGTGTCTGCCAGCGCGATTCCACTCATGCGGCTGCAGCGTCTCAAAAAATGCAATCAACGCGGCGCGGTTGATTTGCCATTGCTGTAAAGTCGGCTGCAAAGTCTGCGCAGCGTAATTGCGCTCGAGCACGATCTGCTCTTGATTGCCTGCGCCGATGGTCAGCAACGGATAGTCCTCATCGCGGATTTGCTGCGCGCGCGCCAAAAAGAACTCATCGTAGTCGCGCAAGTGACACGCGATCTCCGTCACATTCCATCCATCAGCGCCGTCGCGGCAGGTGCGTGCGCGATTCTCAGGCAACGCGCCGAGCATGTGCTGCGCGATCTGTATGTTGAGATGCAACGTGTTGAGTGTGCGTTCGATCAACGCTTTTTGTGGATCAGCGGGCTTGTCGCTCTTGATCTGATACAGCTCGATCAGCACGCCAAACGCACTCTTCGGATGCACAAACGCATACTGCGTGCCGTCGGGTCGCGTGACAGGTTCCTTGTTAATCAATTCCGCGCCATGCGCGGCGATGCGTTGCATGGCGGCGCGCACGTCGGCGACTTGGATGCACACATGATGCAGACCCGCGCCGTGTTTGCTCAGCCATTTGGCGATGCCGGTGTCGTCGCGCGTGGGTTGCACCAGCTCGATCTCACTATCGCCGAGCGGCATAAACGCCACTTTCACGCCTTCCTGCTCGACGGATTCGACGCGCTCGAGTCGCAGCCCCAGCGCGTCACGGTAAAACTTGAGCGCCGCCTCGATATCCGGCAACGCGATGGCGACATGGTTAATGAGTGGGAGTGTCATAAAACTTGAATCAAGAATCAAATTACATTTACCCCGCGCAAACCAAACAACGGCGCGGCAGCTAACAGATGGCGATCATTTGAATACGCTTCGACAAATCCATTTTCGGATGCGCACGCCAAGTGCAACGCATCTGCCGCGCGCAAGAAAACACCTGTAGGTGCTTTGCGATAAACATATTCGATACGTGCAATCATGGCTTCTGTAATGGGTAACAAACGTAAAGCATTAGCTTTGCAATCAGCCTGAAACTGTGTTAGCACATTTTCGAAATCATGCAACTTAGCTGCACTCTCGCGCATCTTCCGATGCCCGATCGAACAAAATTCGGCGTGTCCATGCAAGCAACATGCAATCACATCTGCCTTCGCAGCTTGCGCCATCACTTGCATTGATCCGTCTTCTTGCCAATACAGCTTACACAAATAGGCTGTATCAAAATAGAGTGTCTTCATCGTGCATCACGCTCTTGCGAGATGGCTATAGCTGAGTCGGTCTTGCTCTTTAGTCGCCCGCTTGCTATAGATCTACGATACGCAGGCGTGAGCTTTCGATCCGCCCAATAGGGTTTATGTGTAGCAGCGTCTTTTAATTCACGCGGGCGATTTGCTTCTAAATCAAGTGACAAAGCATTTAACACAACTGCTTTCAACGTGGAGCCTTGTTCCACCGCTCGAATTTTCGCTTTTTTATAGAGTGCTTCAGGAATATCAATGGTGGTTTTCATGCATGCATTTTAATGCAAACCGTAAATCCGTATTTACTGCTTTACGTCTAATTGCTCCCGCAGCAACTGATTAATCACTTGCGGATTGCCTTTGCCTTTGAGTGCCTTCATGGCTTGTCCGACAAAGAACCCAAACAGTTTTTCGTCGCCGCCACGATAGCGCGCGACCTGCTGTGGATTGGCGGCGATGATCTCATCTACGATCTTTTGTAGCGCAGCGGTGTCGCTGACCTGCGCCAGACCATTTTCGTCAATGATGCTCTGCGCGCTCGCGCCATTCGCAAACATCTCCTCTAGCACTTGCTTTGCCGTGTTGCTGTTGATCGTTTGATTTTCGACCAATCCAACAAGCTCGGACAATTGATCGGGTTGTACCTTAACATCTGTGATGCTCATGTCTTGCGCCTTCATCATGCGAAATAGCTCGCCGCTGATAAAGTTAGCGACGCCCTTCGCACGCGCGGCGTTGCCATTCACCGCACGATCAAAATAATCAGAGATCGCGCGCTCACTGGTGAGCTGAGCCGCGTCATAGCCGCTCAAGCCATAGCTCTGCTGATAGCGCAGTTGGCGCGCAATCGGCAGCTCAGGCACGCGCGTGCGCACATCATCGAGCCATGCGTCGCTCACGTCGAGTGGCGGCAAATCAGGCTC
>CAZVQE010000071.1:0-1855 GCA_964628875.1 uncultured Anaerolineae bacterium | reverse complement strand
GCGCGGCGGATGCGAATGCGCTTGCGGTAACTTTGTTCGTTCCAGCCCTGACTGAGGTCGCGCACGTCAATATCTATGTAGCCGTCATACGCGGTCGGATATTGATATTGCGTCACCTGATAACCCTTTGGCAAGTCTGGATACCAATAGCTTTTGCGTTCCCAAAATGTGCTTTGGTTGATTTTGCAATTGAGCGCCAAGCCAAGCATCATCGTAAATTCGACTGCACGCTTATTGATGACCGGCAATGCGCCGGGCTGCCCAAGGCAGGTCGGGCACACATTGATGTTTGGCTCCGCACCAAAAAATTTGGCGGAGCAGCCGCAAAACATCTTGCTCTCCGTATCCAGCTCGATGTGCGTCTCCATGCCGATTACAAGTTCGTAGTTCATGTCAATGTTTAGTTCGTAGTTGTTAGTTGTTAGTTTTTGGTAATCAATACTCAATCGTCAATGACCCAATGGCTAAATGATCAGATTGCCAACAGCAAGTCAGGCTCAACATCCATGTCAAGATCATGCGTGACATGGCGCGCAAACGCAAAGTGCGCCGCCGCACCGATCATGGCTGCATTATCCGTGCACAGCGCAAGCGGCGGAAAAGATATCGGGATGCTGGTTTTTGCGCCGCCCTCGACGAGAGGTAATTGCGCTGAGTGTGGCGCAAACGCCGTGCGCATCCGCAAACGCAACAACGCATTGGCGCTCACGCCACCGCCCACCAATACGGCTTTGGCATCAAATCGCGCCGCTGCTAGTTTTGTTTTCTCGACCAACCAATCCACCGCCGCCGACTGAAAGCTCGCAGCGACATCAGCAACTGGCACGCTTGGCGCAGGTTTGTCATCCGCTGCAAATCCACCGTGCGCTTGGATCAATTGCATCGCCGCTGTCTTGGTGCCGCTAAATGAAAAATCGAATTCGCCGTTGTAACGATCAGTGCGGATGCCCCTGCCCGCCTCCGCGTTGGCACCGCCGCGTGTGCCATGTATGCGCGGCTTTGAGAATGGAAATCGCGCCGCGTTTCCTTCGCGCGCGATTCGCTCAATCACAGGTCCACCGGGGTAATCAAGCCCCAACATACGCGCCACCTTGTCAAACGCCTCGCCGACCGCGTCGTCCACTGTGTGCCCCAGCAACTCATACACGCCATGATCGCGCATCAGCACCAGCTCAGTATGTCCGCCACTGACGATCAACACGATCAACGGAAAATCAAAATGCGGTTGAGTCAGCGACGGCTGATCGAGCCAATGCGAGTAGATATGTCCCTCGAGGTGATTGACGCCGATCAAAGGCAAACCGCGCGCAAGGCAAATGCCCTTAGCCGCATTGACACCGACAACTAGCGAGCCAGGCAATCCGGGACCGCGCGTGACGGCGACGGCGTTGATCGTGCGCCAGTCTGCGTTTGCGTCGCGCATGGCTTGGCGAATGACGCTGCCAATTGCCTCAACATGCGCGCGAGACGCCATCTCTGGAAAGACGCCGCCGTACTGTTGATGTAGTTTGATTTGCGACGCTATCACATTTGAACGAATGATGTGTCCATCTTCGATCACAGCGGCGGCGGTCTCATCGCATGAGGTTTCAATAGCAAGGATGCGTGTCACATCCAAATGAGCTGACATGTAAAACTGATTGTAACAAGGCGCAAATGGCATTCTCACGCTAAAATGCCGCGTCATGAATCTACACTTTGATGAACATGGATTGATCCCCGCCATCGTGCAAGATGCGCTCACCGGTCGTGTGCTGATGATGGCATGGATGAATGCCGAAGCGCTCAAACGCACGCGCGAGAGTGGCGACGTGTGGTTTTTTAGTCGCAGCCGCAACGAGCTATGGCGCAAAGG
>CAZVQE010000070.1:5086-10414 GCA_964628875.1 uncultured Anaerolineae bacterium | reverse complement strand
CGCAGTGAATGCGCCCTTTGAGATGATCGTCACGAGTGTTGCCATGCCCCAGCCAAATGCGATTCCAATCAACCCACCAAACAGGGCGAGGATAATCGCCTCAGCAAGAAACTGAGTCAATATGATCGGGCGGCGCGCACCAATGGCTTTGCGCAAGCCAATCTCGCGCGTGCGCTCGGTCACACTCACCAGCATGATATTCATGATGCCGATGCCGCCAACAAATAGCGAAATGCCCGCGACCGCCGCAAGAAATATCGTCAGCGCGCTAGTGACCTGCCCGACAGTAGACTGCAAATCGCGCTGCGTTGCTACTGAAAAGTCTTCTTCGCCTTTGAATTGAATGGCATGCTCCTCGCGCAAAGTCTGCGTGACTTGCGCGACGGCGCTATCTACTTTGTCCTTAGATGCGGCTTGCACCAACACAAAACCCGCCACAGTTTGCCCTTTGCTATTTTTGAGTGGCAAGATTTTTTCGCGCACAGTGGTGAGCGGCATGATGATCGAATCATCATCACTGCCCTCTGTGCCGCCAGCTTTGGTCGCCAGCACACCGATCACGCGCACTGACAATCCATTGACTCGAATCTCCGCATCAGTCGGGTCGCCGCCATCCGGAAATAACTTTTTGTAAGCGTAGCTGCCTAATACTGCAACACGCGCTTTAGCTGTGTATTGCGTCTCATCAAACCAATCGCCATACACGGTGCGCCAATTGTTGATGTCAGCGTATTGCGGCACTGTCGCGCGCAGACTGCCGACATACTTGGTTTCGCCATTAAATGCGCGCGCGCCGCCTTGCGCGACCGGCGCAACGATGGACGCATCTGGCACGCGCTGCTTGTCACTGAGCGCCTCAACATCTTGCAAGGTGAGCGAGAGCGATTGACCTTGACGCGCATTTGGTCCAGCCGAAAAGCCGGCGCGGCTCGCGCCTTTACCCTGCTCGACGCGCGCGGGGATAACAAAGATCAAGTTTGCGCCTTGCGCTTGAAATTGACCATCAATAAACTGCTGCACGCCATTGCCCATGGCAATCAGCGCAATGACTGCGCTTGTGCCGATGATGATGCCAAGCGCGGTCAAAATGCTGCGCAATTTATTTGCTGCCAGCGCGCGCAATGCTACTTTTAGATTTTCTTGAAACATGATTTAGCTGTTGGCTGATAGCCGTTAGCCGATTGTGGCTGGGAACTGGGTACTCATCACTGGGAACTTTTATTCGTATCTCAGTGCCTCGACTGGATTGAGCTGACTCGCGCGGCGTGCCGGATAGATGCCAAAAAATAGACCCACCGCTATCGAAAAGCCAACCGCCAACACAATCGCACTCGGTTGCACAATAGGCTTGAAATCGGCGATCTGTTTGATTAGCTCAGACAAACCGACGCCAATCAAAATGCCTAATATGCCGCCAATGACTGAGAGCAACATTGCCTCAGACAAAAATTGCGACAAAATCGAGCGTTGGCGTGCACCGATGGCTTTGCGCAAACCAATCTCGCGTGTGCGCTCGGTCACACTCACTAGCATAATATTCATGATGCCAACGCCGCCAACCAGCAACGAGATGCCGCCAATCGCGCCCAAGAAAATCGTCAGCACACTCGTCACCGCGCCAAATGCGTTGATAAGCTCGGCTGAGGTCGCAATCGTAAAATCGGCGCTCTCATCATCAGCAATTCGATGTCGCGCGCGCAAAATATCAGTTGCCTCCTGCTTGATGCGGTCTCGTGACTTTTCGTCGGCGGCTAATAGCGCGATGCCAGAGATACGCGGCTCACTGCTATTGGCGCGTGCCTGCATCGTAAACACGCGATCATGCGCGGTTTCAAGCGGGATAAACGCAATCGCATCTTGATCGCCAAATAGCGACGAGCCTTTGCCCTCGGCGATACCAATTACCCGAAATGGCAGGTTGTTGAGTTTGATGGTTTTGTTTAATGGGTCGTCGTCTGGGAACAAATCATTGACCACTGTTTGCCCGAGTATGACCACGCGCCCTTTTGCTTGCGCGTCACTTTCTTCGATGCCGCGACCCGCCTCTATGCCCCAACTGCGCGCGGTCAAATAGTTGGGCGTGATGCCGTACACGGTGACTTCGGAGTTGTTGCCTTCGTAGGTGAAATTGCCAATTTGCGTAAATGCGGCGCCCTCAGCGATAAGTCCGGTCGCATTTTCGACAATCGCGTTGTAGTCACCAACGGTCAGCGTTGCCTGATTGCCAAACCCATTACCGCCTGGTCCGCGCTGCATACGACCGGGTTGCACACCAATCAGGTTGGTGCCGACCGAGCTAAACAAATCGCCGATGTATTTTTGCACGCCCGTGCCAACTGCCAATAGCGTGATGACTGCGCCAATGCCGATTGCAATTCCCAAGATCGTCAAAAAAGCGCGCCCTTTGTTAGCACGAAGCGTGTTTATAGAAAGTTTGAGTGTTTCACTCAACATGATTTTTGTTTTGAGCTGATAGGTTGTCGATTGTCGGTTTTCAGTTGTCAAAACCGGCGACCGAAAACAAAATTAGTGCGTCGCTGTAGGCGCAAGTGTGTCTGCTTGACACGCATCCATCCATTCGGTGACGGCGTAGTCATCTACGATTTTGCCATCTGAGATGCTGATGACGCGCTTGCAATGATTTGCAATACGCGGGTCGTGTGTCACGAAAATAATGGTGATACCCTGCTCACGATTGAGTCGCTGAAACAAGCACATGATTTCACGACCCGATTTTGAATCGAGGTTGCCGGTCGGCTCATCTGCCAAAATCATCGCGGGATTTGTCACGAGCGCGCGCGCAATCGCCACGCGCTGTTGCTGACCGCCTGACAATTCGCTGGCATGGTGCTTGAGGCGATTCCCCAAACCCACCGCCTCGAGCGCAGCCGTCGCGCGCTCCACGCGCTCACGCCCGCTGACACCGGCGTAGATCAGAGGTTGCGCCACGTTGTCGAGCGCCGATGTGCGCCGCAATAGGTTAAACGACTGAAACACAAATCCGATCTTGCGATTGCGGATCGAAGCCAATTGATTGTCATTGAGCTTCTCGGCGTCCTCGCCGTCGAGGTTGTATGAGCCACTGGTCGGCTGATCTAGACAACCCAAGATATTCATCAACGTAGATTTGCCCGAGCCCGACGGACCCATGATCGCCACCAGTTCACCTTTGTGAATCGTGATATTCACGCCGTCCAACGCGTAAAGCTCACTGTCACCCATCTTATAAAGTTTTTTGATTTCACGCGTCTCGATGACAGGCGTAGCAGTCACGCTTGACGTGCTGGCGATTTCAGGTGCTTGTCCCATAAGGTTGTATTTATCTCACGTAAATGTAAAAACGCTGTAAACAAAATTATTGCCCGAGCGCGCTAGGTGTCTGCGGCGCAACCACGACCTGCCCATCACTGGCGCCGCTGACGATCTCGCTAAATTGGTCGTTGCGCAAGCCAGTCACAACTTCGATCTCTTTGGTCGTCTTGTCATCTACGCGCAGGGTCACGTAGCTCTTGTTGGCTTTGCGGTCGCGGCGCACCGCCCAGTTTGGCGCCAGCAATACGCCGTCGCGTTTGTCGAGTGTAATAGAAGTGCTGGCGGTCATGCCGGGTTTTAGCCCTGCGACGTTATTTGGCAACACGACGCGCACAACATATGACACGACGCCATTCACCAATGTCGAGCTAGGCGCGATGCGATCCACCTTGCCCGTCACATTGACGCCCGGCAACGCGTCGAGCGTCACCTGCACATCTTGACCGACCTTGACGCGCGCGATGTCAATCTCATCCACCGTCACATCAATATGCAAAATCGAATTGTCAATCAACGTCATGACCGGCGCGCCCGAGACAAATTCGCCCTCTTTGAGAATGACTGTTGAGATGATGCCATCTGTCGGCGCGGTCAATGTGGCTTGATCGAGGCGGCGTTTGGCTTGCTGCTGTTGCAACGTGGCTGTCTTTAATTGAATCTCAGACTGTTTGCGTTGTGCGTCGGCTTGATCTACATCAAACGCGCGCGCAGGCTGCTTTGCTTTGTCGAGCGAGGCTTGCGCCGCTTGCACTTGCTGCCACGCGCCGCTCAGCTGTGCGTTGTCTGCGGGCTGCGAGAGCTTGTCAAATTGAGCTTTGGCTGCGTTGAAGTTGTTTGTGGCTTGCTCAAGCGCGAGCGAAACTGGACTGCCACCGATGCCCGCTGGAAATGCGCCCGCGACACGGTCATAGTTTGATTGCGCTACTTTGAGCGCGGCTTCGGCGTTGCGATAGTTCGCCTCAGCCGCCGCAAAGTCTGCCTTTTGAGGTCCATCTTTGACCTTTTGATAACTGGCGTATGCGGCGTTTAGTGCGGCTTGTGCAGCTTTGACATCTACATCACGCGCGCCTTCGACGGTACGACTATAGTTTGAATTGGCGATGATGATGGCGGCGTTTGCGTTTGCCACTGCGGCGTCTGCCTGCGCCAGTGCAATTTGCAAATCCGTCGTATCTAGTACGGCTAACGCATCGCCCTTTTTGACGGTGTCGCCCGACTTAACATTGACTTTGGCAGCGGTGCCTTGTGCCTGAAAGCTGAGCTTGATCTCTGCCTCTGAGGCGACATTGCCGGTTGCATTGACCGACGCCGAGATACTGCCTTTGCTGAGTGTTGCGCTGCGCACATTTGAGCTGCTGGATGATGTGCCGCTAGAGCAAGCCGAGATCAACAAAACCGACGCCGCGCCAAACGCGACCCAACGAGAGAACTTTGAAGTTTGGATGAGTTGCATATCAAAAATCATTACCTTCATCAAAATAAATTTGTTAGCAGTGCTAACGAACTGGGCGATTGTATCGTGACTACCTGAGAGGGTGATGAATTGCAATTCAATAGAGGGATAGATATTCGCCCCAAAAATATACCCTTGCTAAAGCGTGATGACATATGCCACTATCAAATCAGAGGCAGATGACACTGGAGCACGGCGCAATTTTCCCTATAAATAGATGGAGTCAAACTGCTCACAATTTTAAGAAATATTTACGGAGGAAAAATCATGGAAGTTACTGGAAAAGAGCTATGGACCATCGTTCATGGCATGGGGTTTGGAGCGATCTTTTTGCTCGCGTTTGCGGGTGGACTCGCGGGTCTGTATAGCTTGCGACCCGAGCTAGTGACTGTGGCAGGCATCAAGGAACGCATGCAACGTCTCAACATTGGCATGATCGCCATCGCAGTCGTTGTGTGGCTCACGGTGATTACCGGCACATGGATCGTGTATCCGTGGTATCGCCAAGCGCCGCCAAGTGGCGTTGACCTCAAGAACGCCGCGGCGTTGGTCAATTTCCCGCG
>CAZVQE010000070.1:0-5076 GCA_964628875.1 uncultured Anaerolineae bacterium | reverse complement strand
CAGCCGAATGGCACACCTTTGGCATGGAATGGAAAGAGCATGTCGCTTGGTTAGCGCCATTTGCGGCAACCGTAGTAGCAGCAGTGACTGTGCATTATGGCCCCCTACTCGCCAAGCATCCTGAGATCCGCCGCGCGGCAATGATCTTCTTTGCAATCGCATTCTTTACCGCCGCAGCAGCGGGCGCATTCGGCGCGTTTATTACCAAAGCAGCCCCACTGCATTAATCATCACAAACGGATTTAACAAAATTTAGAGGCAACTATCATGCAAGCTTCACACAAAAATACCAGCGAAAACAAAATTGTCATTAAGACAAAAGCCGAAGAACTCGAACTGGCAGACGTAGCAAACGGACCCGCCGCAGCCGCGTTCATCGCCGGCGGCATTGGTTCAGCCGCGCTCGGTCTTATCATCCCGCTATCCGAAGCCATTCCAGCATTCAAAACTTGGCTTACTTTTGATCGCGGTGTGGGACCGCTGTCTGGCAAGACGATCATCCCGTCAATCATTTTCTTTCTAGTTTGGATCGTGCTAGGCTATATGTATCGCGGCAAAAATACAAACATGCGCACAGCGATGACCATCGGTTTTGCCGGTCTAATTATCGGGTTGCTTGGCACTTTCCCGCCCATCTTTGATTTATTCACTGCGCACTAAATCGCAAGCATCTCCCGACAAAAGAGTTCACACTTCAAAATGTGAACTCTTTTATTATTCGCGTTGGCGTCGCTCACTCAAATGATTTTCATACGCATACACCGCCAACTCAACTCGATTTGTAAGGTGCAATTTTTCGAGGATGGTGCTGACGTAATTGCGCACTGTCTTCTCGGTCAAATTGAGCTTTTGCCCGATCTCTGCATTACTGAGCCCACGAGACAGCTCGGTCAATACATCCACCTCACGATCTGACAAATCTCTAAAAGCGTTATTTTCTTCACGTTGCTTTGACTCGCGCACGCGACTGAGCAAGTGCGCTGTGGTCTTTGGATCCATGGCTGACTCCCCATGCGCTGCAGCGGTAATAGCTCGCAATAGCTCAGCCGTTCCAACCTGCTTGAGTATGTAACCCACAGCGCCTGCGCTAATTGCACGCACGACCAATTCATCATCAGCAAATGAAGTGAGCATCACAACTTTGGTTTGAACAAAACGCTGCGTGATGTGTTGCGTTGCTTCGATGCCGCTCCCGTCTGGCATGCGAATATCCATCAACACCACATCAGGTCGTGACCGTTCAACCTCACGCAAAGCCTCGCTTGCGTTGCCGGCTTCGCCCACTACTTCCATTTCGGGTTGGTCATTGATCAGCGTCATCAATCCGAGCCGCACAATCTCATGATCATCTACCAACATCACGCGTATTTTTGTCATGGTTCATCTGTAAATGGCACGTCAAGCGTAAGCAGCGAACCGTGCTTTGGCGCATTGGCAATGTCGAGCTTGCCGCCCAACAATCGCGCGCGGTCGCGCATATTGCGCAGCCCATAGCCTGCGCGCAAATCTTTTGGGATGCCTACTCCATCGTCTTGCACAATGAGGCGTAAGCGGCTATCAATGTGGTCAAACTTGATGTCTACGTGCCGCGCGCGCGCGTGACGCACCACATTTGAGAGCGCCTCATTCACAATAGCTACTAGATGATCTGTCTGCGCCACAGAAAATGTTTTGTTCTTTAATGCAGATGTCTCTAACATGACATTGACAAACGAAGTAAAACGCGCATCGGTCGCAAGTTGCTGCAAGTCCTCAATCAACGAATCTGATGATCTGCCCGAGCGCAATTCTCCTAGATTGTGGCGTAGAGATGTGATGGCGTCATTGATTACGCTGACGGCTTTGCTGAGGCGGTGGGCTAATGGAGTATCGGCGGGGGTCAGTGTCTGTGCGCTCTCGACCAATAAGCCTGCCGTGTATATCATCTGAATCGCGCCATCATGCAATTCGCGTCCGATACGGTTGCGCTCAGCAATTAGTATTTGTTGTTGTTCCATTGCCTCGATCAGGCGAGCAGTTTCAACATCAAATACTTCAAGCGCTCGCACGATGGTCACCAATAAAACCAACCCCGTCAGCGATCTCAGCAAGATAACGGGTATGCCCGTCCAATCTTGAAAAGTTGCGCTGTTTATCCAAATTGCTGGCACATACGGGATGCGCGGCACGATTAAACCCGCAAAAACACCATACAGCGCCACCGCAATTCCTGATATGCGCAGCGAATTTACAATCTGTGGCACGCCCAACGGAGCGATGCGCTCTAATGCATGTCGCCTCAACGCATAGGCTGTGAGCATTGCCCCCGGAAAGCCAATGAGATAACGCGAAGCGGCGTTCGCAATACGCTGCCATTCGCCAAAATCTCGACCCGAATTCAACACGCCAATCGCAAATAGAAACCACCCCGTAAAACTCAACAATGGCATCCATCGCAACCACGCCACTATTTTTGGCGAGATCAACGAGTGCAATAATAAAACTCCAAAAGCAAAGAGGCATGCAAACGAAGCGCTCAATAACAGTAGATAAATAAAGCTCAGGAGACGCAAGAGCAACTCACTTAGATACGTGGTTTGCAAGGGGATCAATATGTCGCCCCACTCATAGATACCGTGAATAATGCCAAATGCGCCAAGCCAGGATAAACTGCGCGCTAAATCAAGCTGTGAATAACGCCGCGACTGTAGCACAATCGCCAGTCCCATTACAAAAAACACCTGCCCATACAAAAATAGAAATATTTCGTAATTGGCGATAAAAAATTGTCGTAATGACATTGTGGAATTGAACTTCAATTATCGTCGCTCTCTAGCTAAAAAAGAAATGTCACGACAAAAAATGCTCAACATGATTATTGCAAGTTGTGTATAATTACGAGCTTTGGAATAACCCTAAGAACGAGAAAACGTGTAGAAACAGGAGGAGATATCCCACCACCTAAGCCATTTATTAGACCGCAAAGCATCAGCAGCCAATTTCGCATCAACAATCAGATTCGCGTGCCAAGCGTGCGCCTTATTATGCCCGACGGCAGCAATCGCGGCGTCGTGGACACGATGGAAGCCGTGCACATGGCGCGACAAATGAATCTAGATTTGATCGAGGTTGCGCCAAACGCTGACCCGCCCGTATGCCGCATTTTTGACTTTGGCAAATTTGTCTACGAGCGAGAAAAGAAAGAGCGAGAAGCTAAAAAAGCACAGAAGACGATTGACGTCAAGGGAGTGCGATTGCGCCCCAAGACAACCGATCACCATCTGTCTTTTAAGGTGCGCGCTGCGCGGCGGTTTTTGGAGCAAGGCAATAAGGTCAAGGTCACGCTCAAGTTCAAGGGGCGCGAAGATCGCATTCCACATGTGGCGCTGCGCATGATGGAAAAGGTAAAAGAAGGCTGCGAAGATTTGGCGCTGGTGGAGATCGCGCCAAACATGGAAGGCAAAACGATGTTGATGGTGCTTGCACCCAACGCCGCAACCATCGCCGCCTCGAACCTCAAAGCGACTCAACAGCGTGTCGAAGCTGAGCGCGAAGCCGACCGTGCGAAGGGATATCACGAAGAAGAAGAGGAAATTGAAGACGACGACGAAGGATTTGAGGAAGACGCGGACGGTCCGAAACCCGTTGAGCCTGCCGTAGCTGAATCAACACCGACCGAAATCGACTTTAGCGACAAAGTGGCGCGTCGCGCGATGAACAAAGACAAACGCGATAAACAACGCGCCAATGAACAGTTTGGACTACCGTAATTTAGTAAAATACTTGGAGAGATAGACATGCCAAAAATCAAGACACACAAAGCAACTGCCAAGCGCTTCCGCGTGACCGGCACCGGAAAGATCAAGCGAACGCGCCAAGGCAAAAACCACTTTCACCGCAACCGCAATCAGCGCGTGCTCAACGCACAAACAAAGCCTGAGATTGTAGAGAGCGGCACATACGCCAAGAAGATCAAGGCGCTTGCGCCCTACTTGGACAACAAGTAATTTGGTCTTAGGCAAAAAACTAAGAATGGATGCGTCTGCAATCTGTCATTTCGACCGAAGGGAGAAATCCCTCAAAAGTGAAAACGCAGGGATTCCTCACTGCGTTCGGAATGACATTTTGAGCAAGTCCAAGTAAATAGCAAAGCTGGTATCCATAAAGGCAAAAAATCACTAAGCTAACTTAGTGTCCTTATCTGGAATCAGACATCAGGAGTTATTACAAAATGGCAAGAGTAAAAGGTGGCGTCAAGGCACGCCGACGACACAATCGAATCCTCGCGGTAACAAAGGGACAATTTGGCGCGCGCCACAAAAACGTGCGCAAGGCGATGGAAGCGCGCCTGCACACGCTGACCTACGCCACACGTGACCGCCGTCTGCGCCGCCGCAATTTCCGCGAGCTGTGGATTTTGCGCATCAACGCCGCCGCGCATCTCAACGGTACGACCTATAGCAAGCTGATGCACGGTCTCAAAGCCGCCAATATCAACCTCAATCGCAAGATGTTGGCTGATCTGGCTGCGCGCGAGCCATCCGCATTTAGCGCGGTGGTCAAAGCCGCAAACTAGACGCAACTGATTTTGAACGTCAATGGAAGCCGGACTTCGAGCAGAAGTTCGGCTTTTTTTGTTGTAGCTCCCACTCTCACCTCGGAAGTCTATAATCTTACAACTGCTCAAGCAAGACGTGCGCAGGCTGTAGCTCCCACTCTCACCTCGGAAGTCTATAATTCAAAACTGCCTGTATCTCGCTGCCATGCGTTGTAGCTCCCACTCTCACCTCGGAAGTCTATAATAAACCTAATTGTTACCACGCGTCGCCGCGCGTTGTAGCTCCCACTCTCACCTCGGAAGTCTATAATTGCGAGAATTGCGCCCGCTATTAGCTATGCGTTGTAGCTCCCACTCTCACCTCGGAAGTCTATAATTTGCCCTGTCAGATGCCGCCTTGATAACCTGTTGTAGCTCCCACTCTCACCTCGGAAGTCTATAATTTCGCGCGTGTCAAAAATCACATTGAGGCGGTGTAGCTACCACTCTCAACTCGGAAGTCTTTAAAAGAGGAATAAATAATCATGGAAAGAACAAGT
>CAZVQE010000069.1:0-10478 GCA_964628875.1 uncultured Anaerolineae bacterium | reverse complement strand
TGGTTGAGCCGTTTAGAGAGGGGGACGCGGTCAAGCTGACATTTGTGAGTGATCGTGCCTATGTCTTGGCAAATTAAGTCGTACGTGTGTTAACGTGAGTTTGAGTAATCAAAATAAAGTGTGCATGGTCATTCTGAGCGACCCAAAGGGAGCGAAGAATCTCTGATGCGTAAATTGACGCGGTAGGGATTCTTCGTCGCGCGACGAAGAATGACAGATTTACTTTTATATTGAACTCAGCAATGTTAGTTTTCATCGCGCAATGAGCGTTGTGTGTGTTTGCGCATGTGCTCGCGCGCAAGTGAAATTCACAAAATCAGAGGAGAAAAGAAGAATGAAACTGCAATATAAACAACTGGCAATCGTGTTTGGTTTGGCGCTCACAGCGTGCGCGAGCCCGACACCTACGGCTGCGCCCGCAAAGCCTGCCGAAGCCGCAAAACCCGCGGCACCGGCAGCAGCGCCCGCCGCAGCTGGCAAAAAACTTACCGTGCTATGTACTGTGACCGAAGATTGGTGCAATGTGCAAACCAAAGCCTTTGAAGCCAAGACCGGCATCAAAACCAGCTTTGTGCGCCTGAGCTCAGGCGAAGGTGCTACAAAACTTGCGGCAACCAAGAATAACCCAGAGTTTAGTGTGTGGTGGGGCGGTCCGGCGGATGGCTTTGTGCAAGCCAAGTCGCAAGGCGTGCTAGAGGCATACAAGTCGCCCAACGCCGCAAAAATTAGTGACGCCCAAAAAGACCCAGATGGATTTTGGACGGGCATCTATGTTGGCGCGCTCGGATTCTGCAGCAATAAGGCGGAGATGGACAAGCTCGGACTTGCCATTCCAACCTCATGGAATGACATTTTGAGTGACAAGCTCAAGGGCAAATTTAGCATCGCGCATCCGGCGACGAGCGGCACGAGTTACACCACCGTATGGACGCAGATGACGCTCAATAACTTTGACGAAGCTAAGACATTTGATTACTTCAAGAAGTTGCACCCGAATGTGTTTCAATACACCAAGAGCGGCGTAGCTCCAGCTCAAACCGTTGGCAAGGGCGAAGCCGCCGCTGGCATCGTGTTTTCACATGACTGCGTCGCGGCGATTGAAAGCGGCTTTAAGGATTTGGTCGTCAGCTTCCCAAAGGAAGGCACAGGCTATGAGATCGGCGGTATGGCGCTGGTCAAAGGCGCGCCAGAGCCTGCCGAAGCTAAGGCGTGGATTGACTGGGCGCTGACGGCAGAGGCGCAAGAGCTAGGCGGACAAGCCAAAGCCTATCAGTTACCAACAAATCCTGAGGCAAAGGTGCATCCTAAGGCGGTCAAGCTCAGCGAAGTCAAGCTCGTGAATTATGACTTTGTCAAAGCAGGTGAGGCGCGCAAAGCGCTTGCAGCCAAATTTGAAGAGCAAATCGCGGCACAACCTAAATAGTTATTTAGGAGACAGGAGTCAGTTGTTTGACTCTGATTCCTGTCTCCTGATACCCGACTCCTAAATATGTTTGCCAAGCGCGCCATTGACCCCGCTCTGCTGATCGGTACAGCTATCGCGGCTTTGTTTGCCATTATCGTAGTGTTGTATCCGCTGACCAAGATTTTTGGCAGTATCCTCACGCCCGAAGCAGTGCCGCTGTTTGAGCGATTTTTGCTGCGTCCGGCTTTTCAGCAGATCATTTGGCGTACGCTGGTGCTTGGCATGACCGTGGGCGCGGTTGGCACGGTCATCGGATTTATCTTTGCTTTTTTTCAGGCGCGGGTAGCGGCGCCTGAATGGTTGAAAAAAACCGTACATTGGGTTTCGCTTGTGCCCATTGTGTCGCCGCCTTTTGCAGCAGCCATCTCAGTTATCACGTTGTTTGGGCGCAAGGGACTCATTACGGATGGCATCTTTGGCGTGCGCGGCGAGATCTACGGTTTGTCAGGCATGACCATCGTCATGGTGATGGCTTTCTTTCCCGCCGTGTATTTGAATTTGGTTGGGCTGATGCGCGCGCTCGACCCCGCGCTCGACGAAGCCAGCACCAACCTTGGCGCAAATAAATTTCAAACATTTATTAAGGTGACGCTGCCTATGCTCGCGCCGGGCATTGCCAGCTCGTTTTTGTTGTTGTTTGTCGAGGCAATTGCCGATCTTGGCAACCCGCTCACCATCGGCGGCGACTATGTTGTGTTGGCGACACGTCTGTTTATCGCCATTCAAGGTGAATTCGATGTGCTGGCAGGCGCAGTGCTCTCGATCATATTGCTCGTACCGTCACTCGTGGTTTACCTCATTCAAAAATATTGGGCGGATCGCGCGAGCGTAGTCAGCATCACAGGCAAACCGACCGGCGTCGTCAACCTATTTACTGCGCCACTTGTGCGCGTGCCGATCATCGGTATCGTGGCGGCATGTTGCTTGCTGATCGTGTTGGTGTATCTGACGATTGTGGCGGGTGCGTTTACGGTGCTACTGGGAATTGATAATACGTTTACGCTCAACAATTTCCGCTATGTGATTTTTGGAGTGGGTCAAGATGCATTTGCGGACACCACACTGCTCTCAGCGCTTGCAACTCCGGTCGCCGGATTCCTTGGCATGCTGATCGCGTTTCTCATTGTGCGCCGCAAGGGCTTTGTATGGAGCGCGCTTGATTTCATTGTCATGATGGGCATCGCTGTGCCCGGCACGATCTATGGCATCAGCTATCTATTAGCCTTCAACGACCCTGTGTGTATCGGTGCATTCACCGTGTTGCCAAAGCTCACCGGCGCGCGCGGCGTGTGGGGCGGCGCGCTTGCCATTCTCATGGTGTATGTGCTGCGCAGCGTGCCAGCCGCGTTGCGCGCGGGCGTATCTGCGCTGCAGCAGATAGACAAGAGCATCGAAGAAGCCAGCGTCTCACTCGGCGCCAGCTCAGCCACCACCTTTCAAAAGATCACATTGCCGTTGATTCGCCCCGCGTTTTTTAGCGGCTTGATCTACGCTTTTTCGCGCAGCATGACGACCATCTCGGCGGTCATCTTTTTGACCACGCCTGAGACCAAGATCATGACCCAGCAGATTTACAACGAGACCGACGCCAATCGCTTTGGCAATGCCTTTGCCTATGTCGTTGTGTTGATCGCCATTGTGCTGGTCGTCATCGCCATCCTCAACTTTTTGGTTGGCATTGACAACGGCGCGCGCCGCCGCGAGCGGACGATGTAGCGCATATACAAGCCCGTATAATTGCACCTCTATGTCAAAACGTTCACGACGCGAACGCACGCCAAATCTGCCAGCGGGCGCCTATCAAAATATCACCACTAGCGCAGCGCCAAAGCCAGTCGCAGCCAGCGCGCCTGTCAAAGCCACTGCCAAAGCTATGGCTGTGCCCTCCACAAAAGTCATTAACTGGCAAGGCGAATACAGCGAAGTCATGAACGATCTCAAGCGCACTGCGGTGATCGCTGGCGCGTTGATCGCTGTCATGATCGGACTGTCGTTTGTGCTTTAGTTAGCGCGCGGCATCGCCTGTTTGTTGAATCGAGCCTGATGTGTTCATCCGCATCAGGTTTTTATTCGCGTGCGCCACGCCCCACAGCAGCCAGACCAATGGCGCAGTGCGTGGCAAGCCCCACAATACTGCATCGGTCAGCCCATGCACCAGCATGCCGATCTGACCGACCAAGATCGCCCATGCCAATGCGCGCGCATCATTTGAGCCAGCGCGCATCGCGCTGATGCACGCGGCGAGTGTCGTCACTAAACCGCCCAGCCAAAAAATCAAACCCAACACGCCAAGATCAACCGCGATTTGCAAAAACAAATTGTGCGCGTGCGGGATATCCACCAACGTCTTGTCAAGCGGATAAAACAACTTGCTGACCGTCTCAAAGCTGCCCCTGCCGCTGCCCGTAAACATGAAATCTTGGATCAGGTTGAGCGCGCGCGCCCAGCTGTCGCGGCGTTGGTCGAGTCCGCTGATCTGGGTGAATGTGGCTTGCAGCGCGGTGTCTTGTGCCAGCCACACAGCTACGCCGCAACCGATCAGAATTACTGTCGCACAAACAAAAATCTGAGCGCGACGCGTCGTCAGCCGCGAGATCAATTGCAACAGCACGATCGCACCCAACGCCATCAGCCCGCCGCGTGACTGCGTAATCAATACAACCGCGATGAGCAAAATGCTGATCAGACGACGCAGATTTTTTGCGCCCGACGCGACCCACGTCAGCGGCAACGCCAAGAGCAGCGCGCCCGCCAACACGTTTGGATTGATCGCGTCGCTCAGCAGCGGGTGAAAATAATCATAGGCAAACTCAGGCACGAGGCGCAGTTTGCTGACTTTGTAGACCTCCATCGTCCATGGTGCGCTGAGCGCCAGCACAGCCGCCGCGCCGATGACACACGCAATGATGAGGTTGAGCCGTGCGCGCGTGGTCGCCCAATTCACCACCGCATAAAACAACGCCACGCCGAGTAGCGCGCGCCATACCTGCGGTTGTGTCGTCTGCGGCAAGATCGTCACCCACAGCGTGACGCCGAGCATGACACACAGCCCGATGATCCACGTGTCGGCGCGTGTGCTTTGGGTGAATCTGCCAGTGCGCCAGCGACGCAACAACCAGAATGTTGCGCACGCGGCGAGTGCGATGGGCTGCGCGCGTGGCAACGCCACAGTCAGCGCGACCAACGCACCAACGAGCCAAAACTCAATAGCCAAGACACGATCAGCAAGGCGAGCCATGAGGCGATTAGTGTACGGGAAATTCAAAAAACGGAATCGCTATTGTCCTTGCAGACGCAGCACAACGGCGACGGTGCGCAGGAGGATGCGCAGATCAAACCACAGCGATTGATGCTTGATGTAATACAAATCGTATTGCAGTTTTACAAATGAATCTTCGACGGATGAGCCGTAGCCGTAGTTGATTTGTGCCCAGCCCGTGAGCCCGGGTTTCGCGGCGAGGCGTGTGCGAAAGAACGGAATCTGTGTTTGGAGTTTGGCGATAAATTGCGGGCGCTCCGGACGCGGACCCACCATGCTCATCTCGCCGCGCAGCACATTGAGGATTTGCGGCAGCTCATCGAGGCGCGACTTGCGCAAGAAGCGCCCCACGCGCGTGATGCGCGGGTCGCCTTTGGTCGCCCATTGCGCCTCGCCATTTTTCTCAGCGTTTTGCACCATCGAGCGAAATTTATGCACGCGAAAAACTTTGCCGTGTCTGCCCATGCGCTCTTGGCTATAAAAAATAGGACCGTCGCTGTTGAGCTTGATAGCTAAGGCGATAAATGGTAGACAGATGATAAAAATCAGCGTCAGCACGACGCTGCATAGCAAATCGAAGATGCGTTTGATGAGTCGCGCGGCAAGCTGCGAGGTCTGTGTGGGTTGAAAGGGCAACGCAACAAACCACTGACTGCCGATATGCTCAATCGCCACACGTCCGGTGAGTTCTTCGTAGATTAGCGGCATGGGTGTGACGGCGATGCCCCGCTCGTTGCAGTCGTTGATGGCTTGAAAGATGCCGCCGTTGACCTCAGCGCTGATTGCCATGATGACCTCATCTACGCTGTATTGCTCTGTGAGTTTGGTGAGGTCGCTGTGCATGCCAAGCACTGGCACATTGTGCAAGCGCAGTGTCTGTTTGCGCGGATCGTCATCTACAAAGCCGATGATGTCAAAGTGCGCTTTGTGCTCACGCGTCATGATTTTTGCGATGGCATTGCCGGCGGAGCCTGCGCCAAGGATGATGACACGACGTTTGGCATTGCTGGCGATGCGCGCAAATGCAAGTCGCCAAGTCGCCAGGAGCACGGTCGAGACGAGGATAGACATGCCGGGCGCGAGGCGTGGCGGACGTCCTTGGCTATCGGTCATGGCGTCTTGCAGGATGCCGACGATGGACGTGGACGAGCCGCCCTTAAAAATGGCGCCATTCAACGGTGACGCCAGCACAAAAAACAAAACCAGATACGCCAACGCGATGGCGATGCCACCGCTGACGATGCGCCGCGCGCAAAATCCGCCACGCGCAGCGTTGCGCAGATCGTGCAGATTATTAAACATCAGCCACAGCACCCAGCCAACGCAGATCATGACGACCCAGATGATTTGATCGCGTAGCAGCTCAGGGTCAAATCGACGGCTAGCCAGCGCCGACCACGCCCATACAGAGCCGAGCACACCGAGGATGATAAATAAAAAATCGCCCGCGCGGAGCAACCATTTTCGTTCGGACACCTGCATGCGCATCCAGGCGCGTGGCAAAGTGCCATGTGTAGTTTGACTTGAGGCTAGTGGTCCCACAGTTACGTTTGAGCGCTTCAAGATGAGTGTGGCGATGTGTTTCGCGCTCAGATTATAGTCGTAGCAAGTCGAAAAGTCTGCACGCGAGAGGTTTTATTTTATGACGACGAGCGTGTCCGACATTTTGACTGGCTGGGTGAATTGGATCTCGCGCACGGAAAAATCGTCAATCCACAGCGTGCCTTCACCCCATAGGCGCAACAATGGCTTAATTTTTGCGGGTTGCGATTGTGCATTCCAACCGACGAGCGTGACTGTGCGCCATGCCTCGTCTGTCGGCGAAAAATAGCGCTCATGCTGATAAATAACGTTGTCTTGTGAGGTCAGCCACATACCAATCGCATCTGCTCGATTAACCCCGCTTGTGCGATAGCGAAACGAAATTGCATAAGCTGTGTGCGATTTTAGTTTGATTTCGAGGTGCCAATAGCCGCCGCGCGCAGGCTCTAGCGTGTCTTTTTGTTCGACGATCACGCCGTCAATGCGCATCGTGCGCGAGTCAGCGCTTGGCACATGTGTATCGCCGCCCAACACATACACTCCACGATTCCAAGGGTAACCCGTGCTCATCAGCGATGGCGACCAACCAGCGATGGCGCACTCGTTGGCGCTCTGATCGCGCGTGCAAAATGCGTGTTCTTCAAAATTGCCATTGAGTGCGAGTTCGTCACCAAGCGAGGTTTCATTCTCAGGTAAATGTAGCAGGGCAGCCACCTGCGTGAGCACCGCGCCTGTGTCTGGCGTGTCGGCGGTTTGTGATTGCTGTGGCATCGCGCGCGAGGCGAGTAGGTCGCGCATGTGCGCACCTCGCTGGCTTTGCCAAAAATGAGGCGCGCTCAACTTTTCATTCAATAGCGCAAAGACGGGCGTATCGGGCTGAATCTCTAGCGCGCGGGCTAGGTTTTGCACATCTGCGTTTATCGGCGCTGATTCTAATTGCGCCAGCTCCAGTGCAGCCGCAGCTTGAATCGAATAGTGCGTGTGATGGGCGTTTTTGGCGTGAAGCTCGAGGATGTCACTCAAACGACTTTGTGCGTAGAGCGTGGGAAACAACGCGTTGAGCAGCTCGTCGTCAGGAGCGATTGGCGCAGTGCGTGTGAGGTCTAACACACGCTGGATATCGGCGTGCTCGCTCAGCATGGCGCTGACGCTCAAACTGCGCAAGCGTGAGTCGTTTGGTGAGAGTGCGAGCGCATTGAGCCACGATTGCGCGCTGCGGCTGCCATGCAACATTTGCACTCGCGCGAGATTGATCCAAGCCGCTTGGCGTATGCGCGGCACAAAGAGCAGCGCGATGACAGAGGCAACGATGAGCAGTTGCTTGTGTCTATGCGTGTCGCCCTGCCAATGCTTTTTCATAGACGGCTTCGAGCGCGCTGATGGATTGCGCCCAGGTGTAATGTGTCTTGATCAGATCGCGCGCGCACTCCGACAGGTGTGCCCGCAGCGCGCTATCACTCAGCAGACGCACGACTTGATTTGCAAAGTCTTGAACCGTGTCAGCGACAAGCAGATGTTTATTGGCTTCGGCTTCGATGCCTTGGATGGCGAGTGATGTAGCGATGACTGGCGTGCCACACGCCATTGCCTCTAGCACTTTGAATTGGATGCCAGAACCGGCTTGCATCGGCGCAATAGCAATGCTGGCGCGCGTGAGCTGCTGAGCGATGTCTGAGACCTTGCCTGCTACGTGGATACGTGAGTCATGTCTTGCGAGTGCCTGTATCTCGGCAGTTGGATTGATGCCGATGATCTCTAGTCGCGCACTCGGAAGTGTGAGCCAAATATGTGGCAACACGTTTTTGATAAACCATGTGATCGCATTGATATTTGGAAAGTAGCTCATGTTGCCGGAGAACATGATTAAGTTTTCTTCGCGGGATGTGGCTGGGGCAAAGGCAAACTGAGTCGTGTCAACGCCAAGCGGCACAACACTGAGGTTGGCAAAATCGCCGATCTCAGCGCGGTCAGACTGTGAAACGATCACGGCTTGATCGTAGGCGCTACAGAGTTTGGCTTCGTAGGCGCGCAGGCGGTTTGCCTCTAGGTGCGCGCCAATCTTGATGATGAGATTGCGCTCTTGTTGCGCACGGCGCTGCATATTGACCGAGAGTGCATCTACAAAATCAAGCACGCGTGGCAGACGAGCATAATGCTCAAAGTAATGTGCCACGCGCGCGAGCTGTACGTGCACAAGGTCAAATTGGTGCGCGCTGAGCAAGCCATTCAACACAGCCTGCATCTCGCGCGACGAATACAACACGGTCTGCATCGGTAACGACGACAGCATGCCGCGCGCCAACCACACGATATCGCTGTGGCGATGTGGCACGGTGATGACGCGCTCGCAAAATTGCTGCATGTGTGCGCGATGTGCATCGGTCACGGATGCATCGGCAAAGGTCACCAATGTGATGCGATGACGCTGCGCCAACTCATGCAGTTGGTTGTATGCACGTACCTGATCACCCTTGAATGCAGGATACGGAAAACGCGGCGCGAAGAATAAGATGTTCACGATGCTGCAATGCTTGTGAGCAATGTTAGCATCTGTTGTGCGCTCGTGCGCCAATTGAATTGCGCCGCGCGTTGTTTGCCGCGCGCGCGGAGTGTGTCTTGTAGCGCGGAATCATTGGCGAGCGTGTGTATGGCGTCGGCGATGGCGTCTGTGTCACGCGGATCAACAAGTAGAGCCGCATCGCCAACGACTTCTGGGAGCGAGGTGACGTTTGAGGTGATGACGGGCGCGCCGCATGCCATTGCCTCTAGCGGTGGCAGACCAAAGCCCTCATAGAGCGACGGATACACGAGCATGGCGGTGGCGGTGTATAGCGCGGCGAGATCAGGTTCTGAGACAAAGTCGAGCAGTTTGAGCTGGCACTCTGACAGGTTGAATTGCGCGGCGAGCTGTGTGACGCGCTCACGGACCGTTGCATTTGTGCCAACCATGACAAGCTGATGCTCAGTGTTGGCTGGGGCGCGATTCACAAACTGTGCAAACGCGGCGATGACTCGATCTGTATTTTTGCGTGGATCAATGGCGCCTAGCGCGATGATGAATTTTGGCGCAAGCTGATGGTGGGCGATCACGCGCGCGACATCCGTTATTGATTGCACTTCATAGCCTGATGCGGGCGCGCCGTAGATGACGTGTATGTTTTGTGGCGTGGGTCGAACGTGGCGACGGATGTCATCGGCAGAGTAACGTGAGTCAGTGATGATAGCGTTGGCGCGCTGTGCGGCGCGTGGCACGTTCCATTGGCGATAGAGCCGACCGAGCTGCTGATAGGGCGAGGGCGATGTGGGCAATTGGTCGCGCGGCAACAGATACATGACATCGTGGATGGTGACGACGAGCTTGATGTGTGAATCGAGTTGCAGGGGAGCCGTGTTTGCGGGGCAATACAGCACGTCAGCGTGGTCGCGTTTTGCCGCGCGCGGGAGGGCGATTTGCTCCCAGAGTGGATACAGGCGCGGCGATAACTCACGCACGGTGATGTTGGGGGCTCTGGGTGCTGAGTCGCGCGTCTGTGGTGAATCGGTGTAAAGCGTGAAGCGATGATCAGGCGCGATGTGCGCCCACTGATGCACGAGGCTATGCACAAAGTGACCCATGCCGCGCCGATAGGCGAGCAGGCGAGCATCAATGGCGAGGTGCATATCTTTTTATCTTGATTTGCAGGCTCTGCGCAGAAAACACTAAACGGGTTGAAATAATCAACATGAATAATCCGTAAATGAAAAGATCGGCTAAGCCAAAAAACAATGCATTGCGAAATGTGCCGCGGATGAGGTTGAAGACTTGGACTGAGAGAATCAAAGATAAGAGATCTGCCGAGAATCGACTTTGAGCGTTTGCATTTAAATATCTTGTTAATATTCCAAGAAGCAAGCCTAAAGCGACTATCCCTAATAAGCCAAAATGTCCATAAGCATTTTCGATACCAGACGCCACCACAGACCCTGAAACAGGTTGCCAAGATTCAAGAAACGATGCGATATTTGCAAATGGCAAAGAACTACTATAGCGCCAAGCATTTGGAATCATTTGAGTAAATACACTTAGAAGAGATAACCCAAAATCGTGTGCAACATTCCCGCCTTGTTCAACATAGGTAAGCAAACCCGCCAGACCAACAAACCCTTCTACATTAGTGCGGTAAAACCAATTTAGAGGACTCTCTTGAGAGGATAACCTTTCAAGCAAATTTG
>CAZVQE010000068.1:6118-10536 GCA_964628875.1 uncultured Anaerolineae bacterium | reverse complement strand
TATGTGTTTGAGGGGTTGCGCGCTGGCGCGGTCGGCTATTTGCTCAAAGATACACCCTCAAAACAATTGGCTGAAGCCATACGCGCGACTATGCGTGGCGAATCTTTTTTGCAGCCAAGCGTCGCCGCAAAAGTCGTGGCGGAGTTTTCACGACTCGCGCCAAACAACCCATCGGAGTCCGCCGCCAATTTAGTCGAGCCATTATCTGAGCGCGAGACCGAGATTCTGCGTAGCCTGTGTAATGGAAGCAGCAACAAAGAGATTGCAACTGCGCTCTACATCACCGAAGGCACAGTCAAAAATCACGTCACCAACATTCTCGGCAAACTTGGCGTGCGTGATCGCACTCAAGCCGCGCTCAGAGCCAAAGAACTAAAGCTGATTTAGCAACTACGCCGTAAGTTCACGGATGCAATCGGCAATGACTTTGATACCGTGCGGTATTTTGTCAATAGGCGCATAGCTAAACGCAAGTCGCACATTGCGCGCGCCATCGCCATTGGCATAGCACGCACGACCCGGCAAAATATCTACGCCGCGCTCACGAGTTTTTTGCACAAGTTTTTCGCTGTCCACAGTCGCAGGCAGCGTCATCCACACAAAGAAGCCGCCGTCAGGGTTTGTCCATGTCACATCTTTTGGCATGTACTCGGTCAGCGCATCTATCATCGTCTCGGCGCGCAATGCATACTGCTTTTGTAGCTTTGCGATATTTTTTTGCAGACCTTCGTTTTTGCAAAATTCATCGGCGAGGTGCATATTGAGTGGCGCCGCGCCATCCACGCGGATCGCATCAATCTTGCCAACTAACTCAGGATCAGCCACAGCCCAACCGACGCGGATGCCGGGCGCGAGTATTTTTGAGAATGTGCCCAAATACACGACACCATTGCCACCTGCAAGCTCATAAATCGTTGGCAAGGCTGCGCCACGAAAACGCAAATCGAAGTAAGCATCGTCCTCGAGGATGAGCGTGTTGTACTCGCGCGCAAGCTCGATCAATTTTTTGCGGCGCTCAAGCGATAGCGTCACACCCGCAGGATTTTGAAAATTTGGAATGACGTAAATAAACTTGGGTTGGCGTCCCTCAGCGCGCATGCGCCGCAACGTTGCTTCGAGTTCATCCGTGCGGATGCCATTCTCATCCAGCGAGACGCTCTCAATGCGCGCGCCCGCCGTCTTGAAGGTATGCACCGCGCCTAAAAATGTCGGCGCCTCAACAACAATCGTGTCTCCGCGCTCCACAAAAACATCGGTCATTGCCGCAATCACCGAGCTGCTGCCTGCAAGCACCAAGATATTTTCTGGCGCGGCTTTGATGTGCTGATCACGCGCGAGTTTGTCAATCAACGTCTGCACAAAATTCGCGGGTTGCCCACCATATTGCAGTGGCGATTCACCGCGCTCGTTGAGTGCGCGCGCCGTCGCCTGCAGGATGAGATCACTTGGCATGCAATCCAAATGTGGAAAGCCGTAGATAAAACTGATGTCGTATTTTGCGCGACGACCATAGAGACCTTTGGCTTCGCGTCCGCGTGCGTTATACAGATGATCGAGATTCATATTTTGTGAATGATAGTCGCAAGTGCGGTTACGCTACAGCTTGCCAAGGTAGCGCGTCGCCAATGCAACTTCAACTGCCTCATTGTCAGCGGTGCGCGTAACGCGATAACCGAGCGCATGCGGACGCGAGCTGACGACCTCACTCAAAACTCCATTCACAAAATGGGCGGCTGCGCCATCGTCACACGCAATCGCATCCTCCATCTCGCCCGTGCCAACCATACGTCGTAATGTCGGACGACGCAGCGCCTCGCCGTCATAATGCGGACAATATGCGCCGCGCAAAAAACCGAGCGCCGGCAACGCGCGCAACGTGCCATCGTTGTAGCTATCCGTCGAGCATGATTGAAACCAACAATTTGCGCCTGCGCTGATACCCGCCAACACGATGCCGCGCTCGTAGGCTTTGCGCAAAATTTGATCGAGATGCCATTCGCGCCACAGCGCCAACATACTCTTGGTGTTGCCGCCGCCGACATAGATGACATCTTGCGACAGCAACAACGTCTCAACGTCACTCAGGTCGGACGAAAACAGCGACAGATGCGTTGGCTTGCAGTTGAGCTTGCTAAATGCGGCGTAAAAATTATGCACATAGCGGATTGCGTCATCGGTCGCATGCGGAAAGAAACACACGCGCGGGGTTGCCGCGTCGCTCGCGCTCAACACATATTCATCGAGCAGCGGCGTGGTCTCCATCGAAAACCCACCGCCGCCCATAGCAATGATTTGACGTTTGATTGTCATTTGGTATTTTTTTGATTTGTCATTCTGAGCTGCGCACAGAGTGCGCAAGCGAAGAATCCCTGGCGCATGGTTGACGCACTAGAGTTTCTTCGGCTCTTTGAGCCTCAGAATGACGAACTTACATTTGTTGAAATAGTATCAAACCTATGATGTGGCGACTTGATTCGCCGCACTCACCACCGCATCCACCGTAAAGCCAAAATGCTTGAATACATCTTTGACCGGACCCGACGCACCAAAGGTATCTTGGGTGATAAAACGCGCATCATTGCCGACGTATTTGTGCCAGCCCTGCGACACACCCGCCTCGATCACGATCTTTGGCAGATCAGGTGCAATGACGCTCGCGCGATACGCGGCGTCTTGTTCATCAAATAATTCCCACGACGGCATACTCACCACGCGCGCGCGTGTGCCGCTGGCTTCAAGCGCTTTAGTGGCGTCGAGCGCGAGACTGACCTCGCTGCCGCTGGCAATCAATAGCACTTGCGGATTTTCGACGTCGCGCGCGATATACGCACCACGCAGAGCGCCCTCATTGCGCGGGAGAATCGGCGTCGCCTGACGCGCAAAGATCAGCGCGACCGGTCCGCTCGCTTCGACCGCGATTCGCCAGCCCAACGCTGTCTCGTTAGCGTCCGCCGCGCGATAGACGATTAGGCCCGGCATCGCGCGCAGACTCGCCAAATGCTCGACCGGTTGATGCGTGGGGCCATCTTCGCCGACGCCGATGCTGTCATGCGTAAAGACAAAAATCGTGTGTGCGTGACTGAGCGCCGCGAGACGCACACTCGGGCGCATGTAATCGCTAAATGTAAAGAATGTCCCACCGTACGGCAATACACCGCCATGCAACGCCATGCCATTCATGATGCCGCCCATCGCGTGCTCGCGGATGCCATAGCGCACATAGCGTCCGCTGTAGTCGCCCTTTTTGATGGACGCCGCATCTTTTGGCAATGTGTTGTTGCTCGGGGTCAGATCGGCGCTACCGCCCAGCAATTGCGGCAACACGCCGACAATCGCATTCAACACAGCCCCACTCGCGGCGCGCGTTGCCATCGGTTTATCAGCGGGGTTGAATTGCGGCAGCGCGGATGCCCAATTCTCTGGCAATTTACCTTTGCGCACCATGTCAAACTCAGCCGCGAGATCAGGATGTTGCGCGCGATAGTCTGCGCGCTCGCGCTCCCAACGTTTGTCATATTCGACGGCATCCGCGCCGATCATGCGCCACGCCGCCAGCACATCTGTCGGCACTTCAAAATGTTGATCCGGGTCGTAGCCGTAGTTGATTTTCGCGCCGCGCACCTCATCCTCGCCGGGTGCGTCGCTGTGCGCTTTTTGCGTGCCTTGTCGCGTCGGCATACCTTTGCCGATGATGGTCTTGCAGCAGATGATCGAGGGCTTATCGGTCACGGCTTGTGCTTTGAGAATGGCGCTCTCGATGGCGTCCATATCATGTCCATTGATGGTTTGCACATGCCAGCCATACGCCTCAAATCGGCGCGGGATGTCCTCGCTAAAACTCAGCGATGTGGGTCCGTCAATGCTGATCGAGTTGTCATCGTAAAACCAAGTCAATTTGCCCAAGCCAAGATGTCCGGCAAGTGATGCGGCTTCGTGGCTGACGCCTTCTTCGAGGTCGCCGTCGCTGACAATCGCATAGGTCTGATGATCTACGACTTTGAGGTCGGCGCGATTGTATTTTGCGGCGAGCCACGCCTCAGCCAGCGCCATACCAACGCTATTGCCGGTGCCTGCGCCGAGCGGTCCCGTCGTCACCTCGATGCCTTGCGTCATGTGATTTTCGGGGTGACCGGGCGTCTTGCTGCCAATCTGTCGAAAGCGCTTGAGCTCATCGAGGGTTATCTCGGCGTATCCAGTCAGATATAGGAGTGAATACGGCAACATGCTGCCATGTCCCGCCGACACTACAAAGCGATCACGATCAAACCACTTTGGGTCTTTTGGATTAAAGCGGAAGAATTTTTTGTAAAGCACATAGGCGACATCCGCCATGCCAAGCGGCATGCCCGGGTGTCCACTCTCGGCTTTTTGAATGGCATCGAGTACCAGCACACGAATCGCATCGGCACACTTTTGAT
>CAZVQE010000068.1:0-6018 GCA_964628875.1 uncultured Anaerolineae bacterium | reverse complement strand
ATTCGACATATCGGTAATTGTATGCAAATGCGCTGTTGATTAAGCATCAACTCAATTTCGCATTACGAATAATGATAGTATTTGTGCACTTCGCTTGATACGACCGTTTGATATTCGAGACATTAACATCATCCAACGGCTAGCTGTGCAGGGGCGCGCGCTAGCGCATGAGGTCGTGGCTGTTGATGGCATCAACCCGTTATTTGAGGCTGTCAAATCTGCCGTGCCAGCGCCGCGTGACTTGCCGATTGTATTGATCTGCCGCGACCGAGATCACGCAGCAGATGCGTTTTGCATCACAAGTATTATTGATTCGCCGCAAGAAAATGAACATGTAAACAAAAGCGCCACCTTGCTCTATGCGTCACCTTCGCCGCACTCCGATTCAGCCAAAACATCATGGGCACATCTAATCGAAGCGTCATGCGCGCAGGCGGCAAAAAACGATGTAGATTATTTAATCGCAGAAGCGGCGGAGGGCAGCATCGAGCAAGCTATTTTGCTTGAGGCAGGTTTTCAAAACACCTATCATCAAGATATCTTCAAGCTGACCCAACCATCAAATGCAATTCAAAATAGCAACCCAGTCCGTGAACAAAATGAAAAAGACAGCAGTCTAATCGCCATGCTCAAAATGCGCATCGTGCCAAAGCTCGTGCAGCGCGCATACACCGCATCTACAGCTTCGCGCCAATTTTCAAATACAAACAATCGCGTTCTTTATGACGGGCAAGAACTGGTCGGCTTTATCGGTGTCCGCAGTGGGCGACGCGGCGCAGGCATAAATCCGCTCTTTCGTCACGAGGGTGCTAACGAGCAGATCATTGCGGATGCCATTCGCACAACACTTGCGCACATCGCGCGCAGCCACTATCCGGTCTACTGCACCGTACCCAGTTTTCAGAGTTGGCTGATACCGATGCTCGATCAAATGGGATTTGTGCATGTCGTGTCCAATGTGTTGATGCAACGCAATATCACGGCGCGTGTAATGCAACCTGCATGGGAAACGAAAACCGCTACAAACGGAAAAGTCATAAACGCAAAATTCATTCGCTCAAAAATCAAAATACTGGGCGATCAACTCAAATATGCAAGAAACAAGTCACACCGACGATCTTGAGGTTTTACTCAACGTACTGCCGACGCACGTAGCGCAAAAACTACGCGAGAGCGGCAGACTTAACGAACTCATTGAAGTTGTGATGGATCTTGGGCGAGCGCCCGAGATTCGATTTGCTGATAACAACGGCATCAGTCACGAGCAGATAGTGTCTGGCGATGAGGTCACGCGCGACGATATCGCCTTTGTGGTGAATCGCATCGGCGAATTTGACAGCGACAACCGCGCCGGCATCACGCGCACATTGCACCGCATCAGCGGCATCAAAAATCGGCGCGGCGATGTAGTCGGACTCACCTGCCGCGTCGGGCGCGCTGTGTATGGCACGCTCGAAATCATCAAAGACATCATCGAAAGCGGCAAAGGCATTTTGTTGCTGGGGCGCCCGGGCGTCGGCAAAACCACCATGCTGCGCGAAGCCGCGCGCGTGCTGGCAGACACCAAGCGCGTTGTGATCGTGGACACGTCAAATGAAATTGGCGGCGATGGCGATATTCCGCATTCGGCGGTGGGTCGCGCGCGCCGCATGCAAGTCGCCACGCCGAGCCTGCAACACGAGGTCATGATCGAAGCCGTCGAAAATCACAATCCACAAGTGATCGTGATTGATGAGATCGGACGCGAAGCCGAAGCCGAAGCTGCGCGCACCATCGCCGAGCGCGGCGTGCAACTCATCGGCACAGCGCACGGTCAAACGCTCGAAAATCTATTGCAAAACCCGACGCTCAATGATCTCGTCGGCGGCATCGAGAGCGTGACGTTGATCGACGAAGAAGCACGTCGCCGTCGCACACAAAAAACTGTGCTGGAGCGTCGCACGCCGCCGACGTTTGATGTGTTGGTCGAGATCCAAGATCGGCATCGGCTGTTGGTGCATCACAATGTCGCTGAGGCGGTGGACAATCTCTTGCGCGGGCGCATGCCGCCCGCCGAGCTACGATCTATTGCCGAAGACGGCAGCGTAAAAACGGAAAAAGTAAAACAGACGATGGGCGATGTGTATCCGCCGTTGCCTGATTCACGCAAACGTATCAGCGAGCCAAAAGAGTCGCACGATGATCCATCAGCACGTGAGCTGTCGCGGCAAATCGAGTCAAAACCGATAGACCTTGCGCCAAAGACATCATTTGGCGTGGCGCGCACGATGCAGTTGTTTGCGTATGGCATCCCGCGCAATCGGCTGCAACAAGCGGTGCGGCATCTCAGTGTGCCCGCCGACATCGTGGACAACGCGGACGACGCAGATGTCGTCATCACAACCAAAGCCTACTATCGCCAACGCACGCGCGCCATCACCGACGCCGAGCACCGCAACATTCCAATTTACGTGCTGCGCTCAAACTCGGCGCTGCAGATGGAAAACTTTTTGATTGACTTGTTTAATCTGAACAGTGCCAACGCGACACCGCTGGATGCCGCGATGAGCGAGACCGAAGAAGCCATCAAACAAGTGCTGGCGGGCGAGCGCTCGATTGACCTGACGCCGCAAAATCAATTTGTGCGGCGCAAGCAACACGAGATGGCGCGCGATGCAAATCTGATCTCGCACTCCTACGGCAAAGAGCCTTATCGCCGCGTGCGGATTTTTAGAGATTAATTTGTCAACGGGTCAGACCCCTTGAAGAGGTCTGACCCGTGAGATTAACATGCCGATCAGCTTTACGACGCTACGCGAACAACTGCAATCTGCAAGCACAAAGATAGCTCGCAGCCAAAAAGAGCGTGTGCATCGCGTGAGTCAACTGCGCGCGTTTTTCGAGCCGACATTTGAGATCGAGCGTTGGCAGGCGGCGTGCCAATTTGCCACGCGTGAAAAATGGAGCTGCGCCAAGCCAACTGACGAAATCGGCAACGCGCTGTATGACATAGACGCGAGCCGCGAGCCGACGCGCTACGCGCTCATCAGCAGCGACGGCTCGCAGATCATGCCCGACCGACACAAACCGTATTTGTTTAGCGTCGTGCATGTCAAATGTGTGTGCGTGTTGTATGGCGTCGCGCCCGACGAGAGCGCCATTCTCACAGCCCAAGATCAAGCCACGCAATCGCTGCTCCAGATCAACGCCGAGGACGATCTGCGCGACGCCAATGGCGAGCTGATCGCCAGCGGCGAGATCAGCCTACAGCGCGACCTTGCTGAGATCGAGCAGCTCGCGGAAGCATGTGAGCGGCTGACCCATGCGGGGGTGAATTGCATCGCGCTGGTGGACGGCTCGATCATGCCATTTACGTTGCTCAATGAGCATGTGCCTGAGCGCAAAGCCGTGAGCATCGCCGAGCGTGTCGTGCGGGCGTTGAATCGCATCCGCGCATGCGGTGCGCTCATCGCGGGATTTATTGATCGTCCAAATAGCAATGCACTCACGCGCGGCGTGGCGCTCGCGCTGCGCAACTCGGACAAAACGGCTGCCGAGACATTTATCAGCATCGGCGACCGCGAGTGGCTGCAAGGCACATTACCAAAGATGAAGCGAACGGCGCTGTTTGACCCTGACTGGCAAAGCCTCGGCGCGCGCTATATCGCCGAGCATGGACACGCGCTGCACTTTTGCTACGTCAATCTGTCGGACAACCCCAATGAAAACATCGCGCGCGTTGAAATTCCGACGTGGTGCGTTCATCGCCTTGATGAGATTTTGGCGGCGCTCGCGCGTCAATCCAGCATCGGCAGCGGCTATCCGTTTTGTTTGATCGCCGCGCATCAAGAGGCAGTCATTAGCCGCGACATCCAAAAACAAATCGAAAAGTCTCTTGAAGGCGAGTTGCTAGATCGCGGGCTGACCTCACACAGCTCAAGCAAACAACAAGCAAAGGATCGGCTGTAAATGCAAGAAGTCATTTTGCTGGGCAGCGCACAAGACGCGGGCGTGCCACAGATCGGCTGTCAATGTGCGCATTGCACAGTCGCGCGCCAACAACCGCATCTCAAACGCACGACGGTCAGCCTCGCGCTCGTGGATCATGACAATGCGCTGAGCTACGTCATTGACGCAACACCCGATTTTAGAGAGCAATATGACGCCTTGCGCGCGCACGCTCCGCACTGTGCGCTCGGCGGCATCATCATTTCACATGCACACATCGGTCACTACACGGGGCTGATTCATCTTGGCAAAGAAGCCATGAGCGCGCACGATGTGCCACTACATGCGTCAGAGTCTGTATGCGCATTTTTGCGCAACAATGCGCCGTGGTCGCAGCTCGTGCAACTCAACAACATCGCGCTTCAACCTTTTGCGCAGACTCTTTCGCTCGGCGCATTTTCCATTCAACCGATCAGCGTGCCGCACCGCGCCGAATACTCCGATACGCACGCATTTATCATCCGCGCGGGCGAGCGCTCGTTTTTTTATTGCCCCGACATTGACCGTTGGGAGCAATGGCGCCTCGATGTGCGTGAGGTCGTCAGCGGCGTGGATGTCGCGTTGATTGATGGTTGCTTTTTTGCGAATGGCGAATTGCCCGGGCGCGATATGAGCAAGATCCCACATCCGCTAGTTACTGACTCTGTGCAGCGCCTAAGTGGCGTGCGCAGCGAGGTCGTTTTTATTCACCTCAATCACACCAATCCAGTGTTGCATGACGGCAGCGAGTGCGCATGGCTGCACCAACAAGGGTTTAAGATAGGCAGCGATGGCATGCGATGGCAAATCGCATAAGTCACATTTACAAACAAACGCAAGACTTTTTAATTAATATGACTACTCAATTCGTAAATCGCCCCGAAGGAAATTTTCAATTTGTTCCCGCGCACGGTGTGTATTGCAGCGATGTCGTGCCGATGAGCGGATACACACTCGCACACGCAACCTTTGCGCAACCCGTGCCAATAGCACTCGCGTTTGAGCAGATCGCCCGTTATCTGGCGAGCATCGGACGACCAACACAAGCCGCGTGTGGTTTTCAGTTGCGCGTACCTGAGGCATTTACGCAGGATGGTTTTGATACGTTTAATCAAACCTATATCAAGCTACTCATGCAGCATGGCTGGCGCGACGCCGAGCGTGCATTTGCTACGCGCTCAAATGTCGCGCCTGAGCTAGCCGCCAGCAAACCAAAGGAAGCCTCGATCGCTGGATTCACATTCACCGTGCCGGGCGCACGTCCTAACGGTCGCCAAGCGTTTGTGCTGTCAGGGCTAACCGAAAAAGTCAAAGCCGACAACTCGCCGCAAGGCATGCGCGAAAAGGCGCGCTCGGTGATGCAGGCGCTCAATGCGCGTTTGCCAACACTCGGCGCAACTTGGAGCGACGCCACCGCAATAAACATGTACACGATTTACAACCCGATGTCATTTATCGAGAGCGAGGTGCTATCGGTCATCGGCGTGCAAGCCGCGCATGGCATCAACTGGCAATTTAGCCGCCCACCTATTAGTGGAATTGATTTTGAGGTGGACGTGCGCGGGGTGTCGCAAGAGTTGAGTTTGTAGGCACACTGAGTGTGTCGAAGCGCGGTGTTAATCTTTGCGCACTTCGACGAGCTCAGTGCGCTTTGAAAAATCTAAATACAGGTCTGACCGCTTTGGCATGAATAAAGCGCGCTAGTTGCTTGTAGCGGTCAGACCTGTTAATCTCGCAAACCAAAAATATCATGACAACAACTTCATATTGGCAACGCACGACCAACGTCACCGTAAAGTCCGATGAACTACCGACAACGGCAGATGTCGTCATCGTCGGCGCAGGCATCGTCGGCGTCTCGACGGCTTACTTCTTAGCAAAAGCCGGTGTGCGCGTCGCACTCGTTGAACAAGGCGATCAACCTGCGAGCGGCGCAAGCGGTCGCAACGGTGGCTTTTTGACTATTGGCACGGCGGGCGGCTACACCGACGCAATCAAGCAACTCGGACGCGCTGCCGCAAAGCAAGTGCTCACTTTGTCTTATCGCTCGCG
>CAZVQE010000067.1:0-10572 GCA_964628875.1 uncultured Anaerolineae bacterium | reverse complement strand
CGCAACTATCAACGCATTGCCACGTCGCGATGAGATTGACGTCCCGCTCAAAGAGCAATTGGTCGTCGAATACTACTCGCGCTAACAATGATAAGTGCGCAGCATCACGCAGAGTTTTTAGGGCGTGGAATTGCGCAATGTGGAGGCAACGTTGTCACTACAATCAGTATTCCCAAAAATTGAAGGCACAACACTTACACGCGAATACGGTCGTTTTTCAATTGGTGCAATGGAGCAAGGCTATGGCGCAACGATGGGCAATGCCCTGCGCCGCGTGTTGCTTGGTTCGATTCCCGGCGCCGCTGTGACGTCTATTCGTATCTCAGACGTGCATCACGAGTTTTCTGATATTCCGGGCGTGAAAGAGGATGTCATGCAACTCATCTTGAATATCAAGCAAATTCGCTTGCGCCTGCGCAGCGAAGCTCCATCACGCATGCGCCTCGAAGTGCGTGGTGAGGGCGTAGTCACTGCAGGCGATATCCAAGTTCCATCTGAAATCGAGATCGTCAACCCGGAGTTGTATCTCTTTACGGTAGACTCAAATAAGGCGCGCCTCGATATCGAGTTTCAGGTGGAGCCCGGTCGCGGTTATTCGCCGGCTGAGCAGCGCGGGCGTTTGCCGATTGGCGAGTTGCCTGTGGATGCGATCTTTAGCCCTGTCAAGCGCGTCAATTTTGAGATTGAGCCTGCGCGTGTCGGCAACCTGACCAACTATGATCGTTTGATCCTAGAGATTTGGACGGATGGCACAGTACGCCCACAAGATGCGCTATCACAAGCCGCATCGCTGCTCGTGCAACATTTGCGTTTGGTGGCTGGGTTCTCGGCAGAGGAAGCCGTGCCAGAGGCTGAGGCAGAAGTTCGCACGATCCCATCTGAGCACAGCAATCGTCCGATCGAGGAGCTAGACCTGAGCGTGCGTGTGTATAACTCACTAAAGCGCACAGGCATCTCGACCATCGGCGATTTGCTCGAGGCTATGGACAAGCACGGCGGGTCACTGACAAACTTGCGCAATTTTGGCGACAAGTCAATGACCGAATTGAAAGAAAAATTAGTTGCGCGAGGGTTGATCGCAGACGATGCTGCTAGCGCAACAAGCGAGGGAAATTAACACATGAGACATCGAGTAGCAGGGTATCAACTGGGACGCTCGGCAGCGCAGCGCACATCGCTACGCCGCAGCCTAGTCACAGAGTTGATTGATCACGGCCGTATTCAAACAACCGAAGCCAAATGCAAGGCGATCCAAAATCAGGCTGAGAAGCTAGTAACGACCGCTAAGAAAGGTTTGGCGACAGAAGATAAAGGCGCGCAAGTGGCCGCGCGTCGTGCGGTGTCCGCGCAAGTCAACGGTGGTGTCGAATTGGTGCGCAAGCTGTTTACTGAGATTGCGCCACGTTACGCTGATCGCAAAGGTGGTTACACCCGCATCAGCAAATTGGGTCCGCGCAAGGGCGACAACGCCCCGATGGCGCTGATTGAATGGATGTAAGGTGACAGGCTGGCGCGACCCATTCTCAAAAGTGAGTCGTTGCCCGCAAACATGACAAGGTATCGCGCGATAATTGCCTACGATGGAACAGACTTTTCTGGATTCCAGCGACAGACAAATGCGCGCAGTGTGCAAGGGGAAATCGAGAGTGCAATAGAGCGGGTGATAGGCGAGCCTGCGGAGACGATCGGCGCTGGACGAACAGACGCCGGTGTGCATGCGACAGGGCAAGTCATCGCGTTTGATGCGCCAAATTGGAGGCATAACTCAGTAGACTTACATAGAGCAATAAATAGTGTGTTGCCGATGGATATCGCGGTGAGTGAATTGGAAAGCTGCGACAAACATTTTCATCCACGATTTGATGCAGTAAGTCGAGTTTACGAATACGTGGTGTTGGTTACTCAGCAGCGTCAGCCATTGTGGCGCAGAGTCACGTGGCAGGTTTCATACGCGCTTGATCTTGCGCTGATGAATGAGGCAGCAACTGAGTTAATCGGCGAGCATAATTTTGCGACCTTTGGTTCGCCGACAATCGGCGAGAGCACAGTGCGCACAGTATTGCGAGCTGATTGGCAGATGAGTGACCTACAGCGTTTTGTTTTTACGATTGAGGCGAATGGGTTTCTGTTTCGCATGGTGCGCCGCCTAACCATGGCGCTCGTGCAGATTGGCAGCGGCCGCATCAATCGTCAGGTGTTCGTAAATGCATTCAAGAGTTGTGATTCAAATCAGATTACTGGCGCAGCGCCCGCAAGCGGGTTGTGCCTTGTTAAAGTGAAGTATTAATTTTTATTTGAAGGTGTAGGAATGGCGACAAATAAGACATTTAGCGCAAAGGCGGGCGAGACCAACCAGCAATGGTATGTCGTTGATGCCGAAGGCAAGACACTCGGTCGTTTGGCGACCGCTGTCGCAAAAATAATCATAGGCAAGCACAAGCCGATTTATACCCCGCACGTAGATACGGGCGATATGGTGGTGGTGACCAATGCGGCAAAAGTGCGCGTGACCGGCAACCGTTTGACGGACAAGAAATACTATCGCCGCTCGTTGTATGCCGGCGGCGGCATCAAAGAGAAAAATCTCCGCGATGTGTTGGCTGATCAGCCTGAGCGCGCGATCCGCGAGGCGGTGTGGGGCATGATCCCGCATGGACGACTCGGACGCAAGATGATCAATAAACTCAAAGTGTATGGTGGTAGCGATCATCCGCACAAGGCAAATAATCCTAAGGAGATGTCAATCTAGTTGTTGTGTGTCATTGACGCGCAATTTGTGGAGTAATAACGATGGCAGATGTGCAATTTTATGAAGGTGTAGGTCGCCGCAAGGCGTCTACCGCGCGCGCGCGACTCTATGTTGGCGGCAGCGGCAAAATCTCTGTGAATGATAAAGAGGCAGCGGTGTTTTTCTCACGCCAAGAAGATTTGTTTGCGGCAAACGCGCCGCTGGCATTGACTGGTGCGAACGCGCGCTATAACGCCAGCGTGCATGTATCTGGTGGCGGAGTCACCGGACAAGCCGAAGCCGTGCGCATGGCGATCTCTCGCGCATTGCTCGAGATTGACCCTGAGTATCGCAGCCAACTCAAAGCCGCGGGCTACCTCACGCGTGATCCGCGCGAGAAGGAACGCAAGAAGCCAGGTCTCAAGCGCGCACGCAAGGCGCCAACCTATACAAAGCGCTAGTCGCAGGAGTGTATTGCTATGAATCTTGTTGAATCAATTGAAAAAAGTCTGAAGGTTAATGACAAAATTCCTGCGTTGCAATCAGGCGACACCGTGCGCGTGCATCAACGCATTGTTGAAGGCGACAAAGAACGTATTCAGGTCTTCCAAGGCGTTGTGATCCGCATGCGCCGCGGCGGTGCAAATGCAAACTTCACCGTGCGACGTATCGCCAGCCACAACGTTGGTGTTGAGCGCACATATCTCTTGCATTCGCCACGCATCGAAAAAGTCGAGGTCGTGCGACATGCTAAAGTGCGCCGCGCGCAACTGTATTACTTCCGCGAATTGCAAGGCAAGTCAGCGCGCCTCAAAGAGCGCACGACCCATTCTGCAAAGCCTGCTCAAGCAGCCGCGTAAACTAATTGCCTGCACAGTCAAAAAAGCCACTCGCATGAGTGGCTTTTTTGTTGGTTTAGCCAAGTGGCTGTTGCGTATTGACTCGATTTTTTTGCACCATGCTAGAGTTCTTGTAATAATCATAGTAAGAGAAAAATTTATGACGCTGAAAAAATACGCATGGGGTGTTCTGATTTACAACGTGTTTGTTATCATGTTTGGCACGTTTGTGCGCGCGACTGGCTCGGGCGCCGGCTGTGGCGCACACTGGCCCCTCTGCACGGGCGAGGTCATTCCTGAGTTTGAGGCAATGACAACCCGCATCGAATTTACCCATCGCATTACGAGTGGCATAGCATTTATCTCGGTTACTGTGTTGTTGATCTGGGTGCTTCGCACAGTAGCAATGAGTCACCCTGCGCGCAAATGGGCAAAATGGGCGATGGCATTTATGGTGTCCGAGTCGCTGGTTGGCGCGCTCATCGTGCTGATGCGCTGGACGGGCAATGACACCTCTGTGGGTCGCGCGATATTTGTTGCGTTGCATATGGTCAATTCACTGTCGCTGGTTGCATGCATGACGCTAACAGCTTTTTATTTGTCGCGCGATCTATCTGAGCCCGCGCTGCTCAGCGCCAAATATCTGACGTGGAATCGCCTCGCGTTTACGATTGGCGCAATTGCGCTCGTGCTCATTTCTTCGAGCGGCGCAGTGACTGCGTTGGGTGACACGCTCTTTCCAAAGTCAGATATTGGTATCAACTACAACGACCTTTCGCCCGCGATGCATTTCTTGGTACAGTTGCGCATCGTTCACCCGATCCTTTCGATAGTTGTTGGTGGATACGTGGCTTTGTTGAATTGGTGGATTCGCCGCCAACACTCGCACCCACAGCTTGATCGAATCGCGACTATTTATCTGATGTTGTTTGCCACACAATGTGTGCTCGGCACATTTAACATCGTGCTGTTTGCGCCAATATGGTTGCAGATCATTCATACGCTGTTTGCAAATCTTGTGTGGATCACATTCATCATCTTGATCGCCACGCTCGTCGTGCTGACCCAGCGTGAAGCATCGAAATCTGCCGCAAACACGATGCCAACGACAGCCTGATTTGCTACTCGATGCGCCTGCAAGATATGCAACACATCATTGATGCGCTTGTTGCGGCTCATCTCGGCGATACGTTTCCGTCGGCACAGATTGCGCTCTATCGCGGCGGCAAACTCGCGCTACATAAAGCCTATGGCTGGCTCGACCCCGAGACGCGCTCAGTTCCGATTCACCTAGACATACGCTACGACCTCGCCTCAGTCTCAAAACTGTTTGTCGTCGCCGCGTTTATGACGTTGGTGGAGCAAGGCAGCGTGCGCCTCGATCAACCCGTGAGCGAAGTATTGCCCGCATTTAGCGGCAGGCGCGTGATCGAGCCGTATCCGCATCCGCTCAAGCCGGGCGAGTTTGTCGAGGTTGTGCCGCGCGCGCCCGACCGATTTGCCGACGCGAGCCAAGTCACCTTTCGACATTTGTTGTCGCACAACAGTGGCTTGCCGGCGTGGCTGCCGCTGTGGAGGATGAATGTCAGCATCGCCGAGCGCCGCGCCACCGCGCTCAATGCGTCATTCGCATATCCGATTGGCACGCGCGTCGTGTATAGTGATATCGGGCTGATGTTGGTTGGTTTTGCGATTGAGGCGCTCACGCACCTATCGCTGCGTGAGGTGGTGCGCCAGCGCGTGACTGCACCTTTGAATTTGACTTCAATCGGCTACGGCCCCATTCACAAAGATAGCGCCGCGCCGACTGAAGTCTATGCGCATCAGCCGCAGCGTATGCAGGGCGAGGTGCACGATGAGAATGCATGGTCGCTCGGCGGTGTGTCGGGTCATGCTGGTCTCTTTGGCGCGGCACGAGATGTAGCGGCGTTTGGCGAGTCACTGCGCACGGCGACATTGCTAAGCCGCGAGACATTGCGCGAGATGCGACACCTGCAAGCGTATGATGGCGCGGTTCGTCGTGGCATCGGTTTTGTGTTGTGGACACCCAGCGCGGATGCCGCCATCAACCCGCTCAGCCCGTTGGCGTTTGGTCACACCGGATTTACAGGCACATCGTTGTGGGTGGATCCACTGCGCGAGCTATCGGTGGCGTTTCTCGCCAATCACGTGTATTACGGACGCAACGCCCTCGAAAAGATGCAAGTGTTTCGTGTCGCGCTCAATCGTGTTTTGTCGGAGATGATTCTGATTGGATGAATGGCTTTTCGGACGAGTTACATCTGATTGCGCAATTGTGGGTCGAGCCAGTCACGTAACCCGTCGCCAAACAGATTGAACCCAAGCACCGCGATCATGATCGCCGCGCCGGGTGCGATTGCCATCCATGGCGCGATCTCCATTAGTTTGCGCGCATCGCTGAGCATACTGCCCCACGACGGATTTGGCGGCAAGATGCCAAGCCCGAGATAGCTAAGCGCCGCCTCAGTGAGTGTGGCTTGCGCCAACGCGAGCGTGATCTGCACGATGACCGGCGCGGCGATATTTGGCAGCACGTGCTTAAACAAGCGCCACACATGGCTGGCGCTCAATGCCTCCGCCGCTTGCACGTACTCATATGTTTTTGTCAGCAATGTGGGCCCGCGCGCCACTCGCGCGAAGATTGGCATATAGACGATGGCGATGGCGATGATGGCGTTAATGGCGCTCGCGCCTAGCACTGACACAATAAACAGCGCCAGCAAGATTGCCGGAAATGCAAATAAGACATCCGTCGCGCGCATCAGCAGTGCATCTAGCACACCGCCAAAATAACCCGCAACCATGCCAATAATTGAGCCGATGCTGGCGGCAATGGCGATTGCGGTAAATGTGACCCGCATCGAGTTTGTGGCGCCGACCATCAGACGGCTAAGGATGTCGCGCCCAAACTCATCCGTGCCGAGCAAATATTGCGCGCTCGGCGCGGACAATGAATCACGCGGGTGTTGCTCAATGGGTGAATACGGCGTAAGAAAAGCGCTAAATAGCGCGACAAAAATGATGAGCGCGACGAGCGCCATTCCAACCGCAAAGCCGGGCGCGCGCAATCGCCGCAAAAACCGCTGTAGGGTCAACCTCATCCCGCCCTCACACGCGGATTGACGACAGCGTAGAGCATGTCTGCTAAAAGGTTGATGAGCAAAAAGTTGAGCGCGATAAACAGTACCACACCCTGCACAACCGCGTAGTCGCGCTGCCCAATAGCGTTGATGAGCAATTGCCCTAAGCCGGGCAGCGCAAACACTTGCTCAACCAAGATCGCGCCGCCCAGCAGGTAGCCCATTTGGATGCCAGCGATCGTGATAATCGGTATGAGCGCGTTACTGAGGCAGTGTTTGATCATGACGCCTTGCTCGCGCAAACCTTTGCTGCGTGCGGTGCGCGCGTAGTCTTTGCGCAGCTCCTCAAGCATGGCGCTGCGTGTCGTGCGGGCGATGGCAGCCGTAAAGCCAAGCCCCAGCGTCAACGCCGGAAAAATCATTTGTCGTAGATTTGCGCTGGGATTTTTGGCGAGGTCAATGTAATCGCCGCTGTTGAGCAAGATGCCAAACCACTGTGACAGCGCCAAGATCAACAACGTGCCGACCCAAAAATTTGGCAACGCCAAACCGAGTAACGCAAAAAATTGCCCCGCGCCATCAATAGCCGTGCCACGATAGCGCGCGCTGATGACGCCAATTGGTATGCCGATGAGCAAGGCGATCACCATCGCTAACAGTGTCAATTCCAACGTCAGAGGGTAGCGATTGAGGATCTCACCAAGAACGGGTTTGCCACTGCGCACGCTGACGCCTAGATTCCCCTGAAATATGCCGCCCACCCATCGCACATACTGCTCGGTGACAGGCTTGTCGAGCCCGTAATACTCGAGCAGTGCAGCGCGTTGTTGCGGCGTCAAGATCGTCTGTGTGCCAAACTGTGCGCTGATGGTATCGCCCGGAATCGAACGAATGACAAGAAAAATAATGACGCTGACGCCAAACAGCGTAGGGATAAAAGTGAGCAATCGTTGCGTGACAAAATCGCGCATTACACATGAGGTGTTCTGAGCGTGCGAGCGCAATTCCACACGCTCAGAACAATGAATCAGAAGTTACTTATTGAGCCAAGTCTCACGCAGATACAAGATACTGCCGTTTGAGAGCGGCGTGAATCCTTGCACGGCGGATTGACCGATGCGATAGTCGTTGCCGGTGTAGAGCCAGACCCATGGCGCGGCTTCGGTAAGCTTTTGCTGGATCGTGTTGTAAATGGCTTTGCGCTGATCTACGCTCGTCGTGGCGCGACCTTGATCGAGTAGCTTGTCAATCTCGGGGTCTTTGTAGTTGGCGACCAAATTGAGGTTGCCCGTGCTGTGCCAATAGCGATAAAACATGATGTCCGGATCAGGGTTGCCGCCGTTGAGCGCGATAGCTGCGTCAAAGTCGCCCTTGAGCCAGCGATCAACATACACTTTGGTTTCGAGCGGTTCGATCTGCATGTCAATGCCGATCTTCTTGAGTTGCGCTTGAATGTTGGTCGCTTCATTCACTGCTGTCGGTGGCTCACCTGTCGCGGCAATCACGGTGAACTTTGTGGCGGGGCTGCCAGCATCCTTCATCAGTTGCGCGGCTTTGGCTTCGTCCTTTTTGTAGCAAAACAGCGAGTCTTGTGGCGCGGCATAAAACGCGGGCGTGGCTGGGCTGGTCACTTGACCGTCGCCGAGCGCGGCTGTGTCCAGCACTTCTTTTTTGTCAATGGCGCATGCGATGGCTTGGCGCACTTTGACATTCTTGAGCGCGTCACGATTGGCGTTGAGCTGTAGCACGTGATACGAGAGTGACGATGACTTCCACGTCGTGAGTCCGGCTTCGGCTGAGGCGCGTTTGGCAATGATCGGGTCATTGAGATACGCCCAATCGAGCGTCTTGGCGCGCAAACCTGCCAAGATTGTGGACTCATCTGAAATCGTGCGGAACTCAACTCCATCAAGGCGTGGCAAACCCGCGATCCAGAAGTTTGCATTCTTCTTGAGCGTCAACGTCTTGTCGGTCTCCCATTTGTCAATCTTAAATGCGCCGGTGCCGTTAGCTTCTTTGGCGGGATCGCCGCCACCCGTCACCCATTTGCGCGACATGATGCCCGAGTTGATGTTGGTCATCGCAGCGGGCAACGCGGCATTGGCAGCTTTTAATTTGAATAAGATTGTGTTTGCATCGGGCGTCTCCATGCTCTCGATGCCGGCAAATGTGCTGCGCGCTGCTGCAGCGGTCTTCTCATCCGCGATGCGCTCAAAGGTGAATTTCACATCGTCACTGGACATCGCGTCGCCGTTGTGAAACTTGACATCTTTGCGCAGTGCAACTGTCATCATCTTGCCGTCGTCGCTAAATTTATAGGACTCCGCCAAGTTTGGGATGACCTTCATGTCTTTGTCAAACGTAAAGAGCGGATCGTAGATCAGCTCAAGCATGCGAAACGAAGAGAACGCCGTTTGCTTGTGCGGGTCGAGACCTTTCATGTCTTCGGCACGCGCAGCGATCAACGTGCCGCCGCTCTTTGGCGCTGCGGGTGCAGCGGGCGCGGCTGGCTTTGGGGCATCGGTTGGTTTGGCAGGTGCGGCTGTTGGCGCCGCGCTGCATGCTGCAAGCAAGAGCGCAATCGCGCCCACTACTGCAACTCGATTCGATAGATTTGTCATTTCTTCTCCTTTTGAAAAAACTTTTACGAGCATAGACTTAATGCTCGATGGACAACTTTTTATACATGATGAACTCAGAGATGCCAGCGATCACATAGTCCGGCACAGCTCCAATTTGCTGATAACCGAGGCGGCGATAAAAACTCTGTGCCTCAGTGTTGAAATCGGACACCATCAAAAACATGTCTTTGGATTGTGTCGCGCAGGCTTGTTCGGCTGCACTCACCAGAGATTTGCCGACACCCAGACCGCGCGCATCAGCCGACACGCCGATCAGCCGAATGTAGCCACTATGAAAAAAAGCGCCGCGTTGGATCCACCAAACAAAGCCAAGAACTTTGGTGTCTAGCTCAGCCACGTAGATGTCGGCATTTGCTTGTATGCCCTTTTGCAAGACGTTGACGGCGCGCTCACGCGTCATTGCGTAGTGTGTCCACGGATAACCCAGCAAAATATCACTGACAGCCTCAACATCGGCAAGTTGAATCGGGCGAATGCGAATCGCGGCTGACGGCGAGGTCATGTTCATTTTTGGAGTAAATCGGATATGCGCAAGTCAAGACATGCCACGATCCAATTCCACAAATGTGTATGATGGTATTACAGCTTTGCTGTCTTGTCAATCAACACGCTGCATAGATTCACACAATGCATATATTTCAGATCAAGTCAGTTAATTCACCGCCAACTTGACCACGCTCGGCTCGTGATCGCTGGCGCGGTCGGTGTACTCGCTGTTGACATGCACGATGTCATAGATCGGCGCGCCCGTGCGCGCTAGATTTTGGCTGATAAAGATGTGATCCAGCACCTCGCTGTTGCCCTCGTAGACGTACGTATAGCGCTCATTAGCAGGCAGGGTCGTCACCATATCAATCAACGTGCCATCGCCGATCAGCGTCTGCACAGGCGCGCGAAACTCAAACTCATTGACATCGCCCAGCACAACGATATTGGCTTGCGGGTCAATCGCCGTGATCGAGCGCACAAATTGGCTCACGATGCGCGCTTGCTCATTGCGTTGCGACTCGGACGGCGTCGCCGGCGGCTGCATGCGGCTAAACACTGGCGCGTCGCCCAGCTTTGAAGTGAAATGCACACCGACTACAAACAGCGCGCGCCCGTTGACGCGAAACTCGCCGACCAGTGGCTTGCGGCTATTGCGAAAGGCGGCGTTGGTCGGGTCAATGCGCGCCGGACTCAATGTGAGCTGCGGTTTACCCGCCGCGTCGCGTGTCACTTGTGCCGCAGTTGTAGCGTTGCCGCCCGCGCGATTCACAAAC
>CAZVQE010000066.1:0-10603 GCA_964628875.1 uncultured Anaerolineae bacterium | reverse complement strand
GCGCAGTGGTCCTTTGTGATAAATGATGCCGTGCGCGTCGGCGTTGCCGATGCCGATATAGCGCACACCTGTGCGCGTGTAGTTTGCATTGAGCGCGTCCCATTGTTGCAATGACTCACGAAAGGGTCCTGAGATCATCAACGAAGGAAAGAATGTCGCCAAAAGTGCCGATGGAAAATTGACCAAGCGTTTTTTATACTCAGTCATGTAGTTCCATATCTCGACGCCGCTTAATCCGCGCAAATTCCATTCTGTCCAAGGATAGCCATCAAGGTCAAAATCGAGCGGACTGCCGTAATCAAAAATGTGCGCAGGAAAAGCCAATCCGTTGCGCTTCTTTGTTTCATCAATCAGTTTTTGCGGTTGCGCAGCATAGGGCGACATGCCCTCGTTTGTGCCAAAGATTAAACAGTGATTGCTTTGTGGGCGGCGCAAGCAATCATGCACTTCTTCGCCGACGAGGAGCATCACGCCATCGTAGTAGCCTTCGATGCCACCGACATGCACATTGTGATCGGTGACGATGATGGCATCCAGCCCCGCGCGTGCTGCCGCCGCCGCGATATCTTTGTGATACCACTCGCCGTCGGAGTAGGGTGTGTGCATGTGTAAATTGGTGACGACTTCGATCATGCTGATGTGCGATTAGATTATGCCAGCCTGCCACGCGAAAATCAGCAACATCAGCAGACACAGCGCGAGATTGATGGCGACGGAGGTGAGCGAGCCGAGACAATAGCGTTGTGCTGTGCGCAGCGCCGTCCGCAAATCTTTGCGCAGCCACAGCTCGACGAGTGTCACACCGATTGCCGCGCCGATACCTGCGCCAATGACAGTGCCAAATAGCGGCACAGGCACGCTGCTAATGAGACCGCCGAGCATGCCGCCGATGACCGCGCCTGCAATCGTCTTCCACGTTGCGCCGACTTTGCGCGCATTCATCGTTGATAACAAAAAGTCGCTGACCATTGTCAGAGCAGTGATCACACCCAGCGTGATGAGCGTCGGAGCTCCGATATGCACAAACTGGTCAGCGATTCCCCAAAGCAATGCGCCCGCAAAAATCAAAATCGCGCCGGGCAGTACTGGCACGACCGCGCCGATCAGCCCAAGCGTCATAAGCGCATATGCCACAAATTGCAATTGCGAAACTGACATTTGCGTGATGATACGTGATAATCAGCCAATACATGCAGGTTGATCGCCGCGTATCTCGCACGTTAAACATTGGCACGCTGTTGCTCATTGGCGCGTTGCTTATTGCGCTGAGCGCGTTTGCGTTGATAGCTTCGACCACGCGTTATTACGCCGATGATTATTGCCAAGCCGTAGATAGCTCAACGCGCACATTGTGGTACTACGTTGATTCATACTATCGCGGGTTTTCGGGTAGATTTTCATTCTTTGCAGCATTTTGGTTTGCGCAAAAAGCTGGCATGATATTTGCGCCGATTTGGTCCGTAATGTCAATCGCATTGTGGTCGGTTGTTACGTTTTTTGCGAGCTTGGCGATGATGCGCTTGACGCAAGCGCAAAACCCAAAACGAGGCGCATTGATATTGAGTTTGCTATTGGTATGGGCGATGCTGCAGGGCGTGCCAGACGTAGATGAGTCTTTCTTTTGGCTGACCGGTAATTTGGTTTACACGGTGCCGATGATTTTCTTTACTGCGTTTTTGGTGTCGCTGGGTTGGGTTGTGCTTGGGCGAATCGGACTTGCTGCAGGGAGCGTCTTGGCCGCGATCTTGTGTTTTATTGCGGGCGCGTTCTCTGACATTTTTGTAGGGCTGCAACCCGCCGCACTCGGGCTGATGTGGCTGGCGGCGCTTGTTAGCTTTTGGCGGGCGCGATCTGACTATTCACGCCGTGCGTTTATTGTGTTGTCAGTGGCATTGGTCTTTGCCAGTGCGTCGTCGTTGATTGTGCTGGTCGCACCCGGCAATGAATATCGCCGCGCGTTGTTTCCGCACACGATGCCGCTCAGCGAAATCCCGTGGCGTGCATTTCGTTCATCTATAGCAATATCATGGGATTTACTGCGTGCACAATGGATGTTGCTTGTGGCATTGTTTGCCGCGCCGTTTTTGCTCGGGCTGACTGCGACGCGCAAAATCTCGCTGCGGTCAGTGGCGCTGTGCCTCGCGGCTGCGTATGTGCTGTTGCTGATCGCGTGTGCAGCCGCGTATTACAGCACAACCACACCACCGATTGGACGCACGCTATCTGTGCCACTGTATTTTATTTTTGTGGCGCTCATCGTCACAGGCTTCGGCGCAGGTTCACTCGTGCAAACAAAATTGCAAGCGCATAACGTAGCGCGAGTTGCCCTTATCGCTGCGATATTGATTTCAATTGCGCCTTTATGGTCGGCGTATCGTGTGGCAAATCAAATCCCCGCCAGCCAAGATCGCGCCGCAAAATGGGACGCGCGCAACGCGTTTATTCGCGCAGAGCGGCAACGACTAGGTGCTAATCAATCGCTCTACAACATTCGCCTCATTGAGTCACCGCGCAAATTTGGCGTGATCAAGAATGATGACTTTAACGAAAATTGGGTGCGCGATTGCGCCGCGCGCTACTATGGCTTTTATAATTTTTATTTGTATTAGGACAATGCAGACTGAGTCCGCCGAAGCGAGCTACACGTACTCAACTCAAATACACCATGAAACGCACACGCGCACTCGAGATACTCGACCAAAACAAAATTGCATATGAGGTGCGCGAATTTGCCGCGTCCGAATTCACTGTCGAAGAGACGGCTGAGCAGCTTGGACTGCCATTAAACCAACTCTACAAAACGCTCGTCGTGCAAGGCGACCGCAAAGGTATCCAGATGGCGCTCGTGTCGGGCAATGCGCAGCTTAGTTTGAGCAAATTTGCCAAAGCCAGCGGCGACAAACGCGCTGAAATGATAGACGTCGAGGATTTGTTTCGCGTGACAGGCTATCTCAAAGGCGGCTGCTCGCCACTTGGCGCGCGCAAACTATTTCCAGTGTTTGTGGATGCCACTGCGCTAACTCATGCACAGATCAGCATCAGCGCCGGACTGCGCGGCGTGCAGATGCTAATCGCACCTGCCGATCTCATCAAAGTCACGCGCGCGACAGTGGCGGATTTGTTGCTGTAAATAATAATAAGTCTGACCGCTTTAAGCGGTGAGACCTATTGACATTTGCTTACACCATATTCAAGCCGCCGTTGACGCTGAGCGTCTGCCCCGTGATGTAGCCCGCATCAGGCGAAGCAAAAAACGCAATCGCGGCGGCGATCTCCTCAGGTTGTGCGAGGCGGCGCAATGGCACAGCTTTGGTCAGCGCCTCTAACACCTTCTCGCCGTTTGGCATGTTGTCAAATTGCCGCAACAATGGCGTATTGGTTGGTCCCGGCGCCACGCAATTGACAAGGATGCCATAGCGTGCCATCTCACGTGCGAGACCTTTGGCAAATGCGATGATGCCGCCTTTGCATGCGCCATACACGACCTCGCCGCTGCTACCGACGCGCCCAGCGTCAGAGGCGACGCAAATGATGCGCCCGTGTTTGCGTTCGATCATGCCGGGCAGCACAGCGTGCGCGCATGCAATCGGACCCTTGAGATTGATGGCAATGAGTTTGTCCCACGTGGCTTCATTCGTCTCGATAAAGTTGCGAATGTCATCCCAACCCGCGTTATTCACCAGCACGTCCACAGGTCCCAGTGCTTGCTCGGTCGTTTGCACCATCGCGCGCGTCGAGTCGCCCGACGTGATATCAGCGATGACCGCCGCCGCTACGCCGCCCTCCGCTTGGATTTGTTGCACGGTTTCGTTTGCGGCGTTTGGATTGATATCTGCGACGGCGATTTTCGCGCCTTCTTTGGCGAGGCGTTTGGCGGTCGCGCGACCGATGCCACTTCCAGAGCCGGTTACGATGATGACTTGATTGGTGAGATTCATGCGTTTATTTTAGTGGCGACTAGCGTGTTTGTCGAATGGCGTCGCGCCATTCGTCGTCGTTGGCGCTCGGCGTAAAAGCCTTGTAATCCGCGATGCGATCCAGCACACCCGAGTAGCGTTGTTTTAATGTCGCGCCGAGCGCATGCAACGGCGCCTCAGTGGCAAACTCATGCAGCATGTTGTCATCAATCAACGCGCCCATTTCATTCCAACGTTGTGCGGCGGCGCGGCGGCTCAGCTCATGTCCGATCTCGTCCCAGCCATGCACCTCAGCAATCGTGCGATAGGTCGGCGTCGAGAGATAAAACGCAATCTGCTGGCGCACACGCTCGCGCTCGGCGTCCATCTCTGCGGCTGAGTTGCCGGTGATGATAAAGCAGCTACTGGTCAGTTGAATGGCGCTCGTATCGCGCTCACTTTTTGCCGCGCCCTTGGCGATGTTGGGTTTGACAAACTCATTGATGTATTTGAGCGTATGCGCCGGATGCACGTGAAAACCTTCACACAACTCACCTGCAAGTTGCGCTAGCCCTTCATTTACGCCTGCGAGATAGATCGGCGGCGCAGAGTAGGGCAGCGCACCCGGATTAAAGAATGGCGTGATCAAGCTAAACCGATAGTAGTCGCCGTCGTGGCGCAGTTTCGCGCCATTCTGAAAGCTACTCCAAATGTCACGTAGCGCGCCGATATAGTCGCGGATGCGCGGCAGCGGCGCATCCCAAATCATGCCGTAGCGTCGCTCGATGTGCGCCTTGACCTGCGTGCCGATGCCGAGAATGAAGCGCCCCTTTGACAGCGCATGCAAGTCCCACGCGATCTGTGCCATCACCATCGGGCTGCGCGGAAAAGCCACGGCGATGGCGGTACCGAGCTCTAGTCGTTGTGTGTGCTCGGCGGCGATGACCAGTGGAAAGAAACTATTGTGTTTGGCTTCTTGCGTCCAAAGTCCGTCAAAGCCGATGGACTCGGCGACTTGTGCGATACGCGCGGCATCGCGCATATTGCTCGCGTTGACGTCGAGGATAGCGTCAAATTTCATGAGTGTTTCCTTTTGCGTTTGTCATTCTGAGGAGAGCGGAGAAGCGGAATAAAGTCGCTCGACGAAAAATCTCTACGTAAATCATTACAGCGGAGATTCTTTGCTTCGCTCAAAATGACGTGCTTACCATTGTCTCGATAACGTGCGATTTAATCACAAAATCATATGTTGTGATTTTCGATGTATTGATCTTCTAGGTCGCGCTGAATGGCGCTCGCAGCTCGCTCACGCGCATCGCCAAAACCGCCACCGCCTGCGCTGTCAATCGTGAGCGTGATCTCATCAGTCAGCTCAAGCGCACCGGTAAGTTGAGTGACCTCTGCGCGCGTCAAAATGCGACCATTAATTTGCACTGCGGCAGGCGCGCCTGCCATTCCCCCACGCAAACCCTCAGGCGCTGGACTCTGCCGATGCGGTGAGGCAGATGCGATCACGCGCGCGCGGCTGCCCGGCAATCGTTTGATCGTCGTGCGTTGTCCGAATCCGCCGCGATATTGCCCCGCGCCGCCGCTATTTGCGATCAATTCTTTTTCGGTGATCAGCACGGGCGACGCCACCTCAAAAAGCTCGACTGGCACATTGCTGGCGCTACTCGGAAACACGGTCGTGTGCAAACCATCATTGCGGCAGGTCGCGCCGAGACCGCCCGCGTTAAATAGGCTCGCGCTAAAGGCGCGCCCGTCATCCTCGCCATACACGCTGAGCGCGCTCATCAAGCCGCCTGCTGCAAACACGCGCTCGGGCATCGCCTCGCTGAGTGCGCTCATGATGAGCGGCGCGATGTACCAGCCGGTCTTGGTGCGGTTCATCGTGCTGGCGGGACGCACACAATTAAAAATGCTACCGAGTGGCGCCTCGACGCTAAATGGCGCATAACAGCCCTCGTTGCTTGGCACATCCGGCAACAATGCACATTTGAGCGCGTATGTCGCGTGCGCGGTTGTGTAGCTCAATGTGCTATTGATGCCGCCGCGCGGGTGCTGTGGCGCGCTGCCTGCAAAATCCACATGCAACGTATCGCCGCGCACACGTAGCGCCACATTCGCCGCCAAAGCCGCATCGAGGTCATCAATCATCATGCTTGCGCGATATACGCCATCGGGCAGCGCGCGCACACTCGCGCGGATGGCGCGCTCGCTGCGTGTGTGTATCTCGCGCGCGAGGTCGGCAAATCCATCGAGCGCGTATTCGTCGAGCAGCGCTAGCGCCTTTTGTGCGCCGACGTGACACGCGCTGACCTGCGCATGCACGTCGCCGATGACTTGATCGGGCACACGCACGTTGTGGCGAATGAAATCGAACACGACACCGACCTCAGCGCCGCGCGCATACAACCGCGTGAGCGGAATAAACAAGCCTTCTTCGTAGCTTTCGCGCGCGCGATTTTGATCGAGGATGCCACCGATGTCTGCCATGTGCGCGATGCTCGCGGCAAAGCCGATTAGTTGCTTGCGTTTACTCTTTTTTGATAATGGCGCGAAGAACGGCAAGACAATTGCAATGTCTGGCGTGTGACCGACACACAGCCACGGATCGTTTGAGATAAAGATGTCACCTTCGTGGATGTCGTCACCATATTTTTTGAGAATGGCTTTGACGATAGATGGCATGATGAGGTTAAACACCGGCATACTGCGCGTCGCGTGTGCCAGCCCGTTGCCATGCGCGTCGAGCAACTCACAGCCAAAGTCATTGGCTGCGCCGATCACCGTGCTAAACGATGTGCGCAACAAAGTCGCCGCCATCTCGTCCACCAGCGCGATCATGCGCCGCCACAAAATCTCGAGCGTGATTGAGTCAAATGTTTTCATTACGATTTCTTTTGTCATTTCGAACGCAGCGAAGTGAGGAATTCTTGTGCCATTAGTTTCAAGATCACGACTCTCGTTACTTTTGTGCCTTTGTGTTTCTGTGGTTAATCATTTGTTTTGAATGATCAAATTCAAATGCGCGTCCACCTGCGCGCGCGAATTAGGCGGCAATATGGCGGTGCTTTCGCGCTCCTCAATGATGGCGGGACCTCGCACACGCGCGCCCGACCGCAAGGCATAACGGTCATACACGGGCGTATCAATCCACCCGTGCTCGCCAAAATATGCGCGGCGAGTACCTTTGCGCGCTTGCTTAGGTGCGCTATTGGGTTGAATCGGTTTGAGCGCGAAATCAGGTTTGGGACCACGCACGGTTACGCGCCATGACACAAACTCGATTGCGCCGTTAGCATTTGGCACATGCCCATATTGCTCACGGTAGCGCGCAAAAAACTGCGCTTGTATCTCTTGTCTTTTGCGTGCGGTGAGTTTGCCATGTGGCAGGGCGATGGTCAGATCGTGTAGTTGCCCGACAAAGCGTCCATCGGCGCTGCGCTCGACGACGATGCCGCGCGTCACACCCGCCTCGCGCAGTTGTGCGCGCCCGCGCGATTCCAATTCACCCAACAACGCATCGAGCTGTGACAGGTCTGCGTCAGCCCATCGCATCGGATACGACTGCGCCAACTCAAACGACATCGGCGCAATGAGCAAGCCAATCGCCGAGCCGACACCCGCACCGAGCGGACAGATCACCGCCTTTGCGCCGAGTATGCGCGCCACTTGCGCCCCGTGAATGGGTCCGCCGCCGCCATACGCCAGCATGGCATAGCCACGCGGATCACAACCTTTTTCGATCACGTGAATCTTGGCGGCGGATGCCATGTTTTCATTGACCAATTGATGTACGCCCCACGCTGTCTCGATCATTGAGCGGTTGAGCGCGGTCGCCAATGGTTGCATTGCGCGTTCGGCGTTTGCGGTATGCAGTTTCATTTTGCCCCCTGCAAAGTTGTCGGCGTTAAGATAGCCGAGTAATAAATTTGCGTCGGTCACGGTTGGCGCTGTACCACCCAAGCCATAACACGCGGGACCCGGATCGCTGGCGGCGCTCTCAGGCCCGATTTTGAGCAAGCCAAGCGTGTCAAGATGCGCGATGCTGCCTCCGCCCGCACCGATCTCGATCATATCCACCGAAGGAAATTGCAATGGGATGCCGCTGCCTTTTTTGAAGCGCTGTAGCCGTGCCACCTCAAGATTGCGCGCAAGGTCGGGCGTGCTGTCTTGGATGACGCAGATTTTGGCGGTGGTGCCACCCATGTCAAACGCGATCAAGTCGCGCTCGCCAGCGGTCGCCCCAAAATGCGCAGCGGCAATTGCGCCAGCAGCGGGCCCACTCTCAACCAAACGCACGGGGCATGCAGCGGCTGTTTTGGCGCTGGCATTGCCACCCGATGACAACGTGAGATACAGTCGCCCGCGATAGCCCTCGTTGCGCAATGCCTGTTCAATGCGTTCGAGGTAGCTCTGCATTTTGGGTTGCACATAGGCGTTGGCAGCGGTGGTGCTCGTGCGTTCGTATTCGCGGATCTCGGGCGCGATCTCGGACGACATCGAGATCGGGATCGAGACACCGCGCTGCTGCAACGCTGCGCCGAGCCATGACGCCACTTGTTGTTCGTGAGCCGCGTTGCGATAGCTATGCAAAAATGCGATGGCGATTGCTTCTACATTGTGCTGGTGAATTTGATCCGCGATGAGATCAATTTCAGTCTGAATCGGTGTGTCTAGCATGCGACCATCTCGATCTATGCGCTCAGTCACGCCGAACCGTAGATGACGCGGCACGAGCGGAGCAGGATATTGCAAAAAGAGGTCATACACATCGTAGCGTTGCTCGGTACGGATATCTAGCACGTCACGATGTCCGCGCGTCGCTAGCAGCGCGACTCTTGCGCCGTTGCGTTCGATCAGAGTGTTGGCGACGAGCGTCGTGGCGTGATATGCGGTTGCCACGTCTTGCGCGCTGATGTCCGCCGCGCGCAAAATCTCGCGCACGCCATCCATAACGCCAAGCGCGGGGTTGTGCGGTGTGGTGAGTCGCTTGTAGGTGCGCAATTTGCCAGATGCTGTGTCGAGCAACGAAAAATCGGTAAAGGTGCCGCCGATGTCAAAGCCAAGCAAAAATGCCATGTCAGGATGATATCAACAAGATAAACTTTGTAGCAGGCTATGAAAATAGAACACGCAAAATTTGACGCTGATAAAGGTTGGCTGATTGGGCGGTGGAATAGCGCTCTCGTAATCAACATCGGCTATGCAAATGTAGGTATCAATGAGCCGCACTTACACGTGCGTATCACGGAGGTTTATTTGGTGGCACGTGGCGAGGCGACGATGCGAGTTGATCAGCGTGAGGTAAATCTGGTCGCAGGCGATGTCATCATGATTGAACCCAACGAGTCGCACACGTTTGTGACTAGCTCTGCGGATTATTTTCACTTTGTCATTCATACGCCGGCGATGACGAGCGACGAGGCGCGCGTAGATAAAGTTTTGTTGTGATTGATAAGTCGTCATTCTGAGGCGCGGTGCGCCGAAGAATCTCTAACGCGTCAATTAACGCATCGGGGATTCTGAACGTAGCGTAGCGAAGTGAAGAATGACACGTATTGCAACGTGATGCAGAATCAATCGCGCGACAACAGCATCATCGCGCGAAATGCGCGATACGCTTCAACCATGTCAGGCGCGATGTATTCCATGCGTGTGCCATCCTGTCGTTGTGAATGGGGCAACAGCATGGCGCGATCTGCGTGGCGACTATGTACAAAATCCACGGTTACTTTGACCGGCGTTGAAATTTGAAATGGAGCGGGCGCAGCGCCTGAGCGCAATTTGCCCATCGCTGCAATCATCGCCTCACGGATGCGACGGCGCGATTCGACCAACGGCAGACACTGTGCGGCAAATTGGCTGGTCGCGGTTTTGACTGTCGCTGTCTCGATACGCTCGCCAAAAAACGCATGAGCTTCGGCGCAAGCGGTTTGATCGCCGCTCAAGGCGATGACAGGCACACCATAATGTCCGGCGACCGCGCCATTGATGCCCATCTCGCCGACCATGCGGTCATTGAGATAGACGCTGCGCACGCGGTGGTCAGTCCACGTGTGATCGAGGTTGGCAAACGCCGAACCCGACATAGCGTGATAGCCGACAAACACAAGCGCGGCGGGCTGTTGGCTAATGTCTTGCACCATTGACATCGGCGCGATCAAGCCATAGTTCAGCTGTGCGCGTGAATCGAGTTGCTCGATCAAGATATTGCTGGCATTCCAGTGTCCATCGCTGACGGTGATTTCGGTTGCGCCGCCATCGACAAGTCCGGCGATTGCCGCATTCACGTCGTCGGTCATGAGTTGGCGGCTGCGACTCATGTATTCGGGGTGACCGGGTGTCACCTGATCCCAATGCGTGATGCCCGAGATGCCTTCCATGTCGGCGGAGATTAAGATTTTCATGGTGTGTAATTTCATTTTACGCGCACATTCACAAATAAAAAACAGGTGACTGTGTGAAGTCACCTGTTTTTTATTAGCTGTGATTGGCTGTCATTCTGAGGCTCGAAGAGCCGAAGAATCTCTACCTAGATACATTGATACATTTGTAATCAACGTTGTAGAGATTCTTCACTTCGCTTTGCTTTGCTCCGTTCAGAATGACATACACATTTGGCTTGTTTACTTCGCCATATTGCGTAGCACCGTCTGCAAGATGCCACCGTTTTTGTAGTAGTTGACTTCGACTGGCGTGTC
>CAZVQE010000065.1:8870-10618 GCA_964628875.1 uncultured Anaerolineae bacterium | reverse complement strand
GATCGCATTGCAGTCTTTAGCAAAGGCAAAGTATTGCAAGTCGGATCGCCGCTTGAGATTTATGAGCGACCAACCAGCAAGTTTGTGGCGGACTTTATCGGCGAAACCAATTTTCTTGAAGGTAAAGTGACTGCCGTTGAGGGTGACTATGCGCGGGTAAATGTGGATGGGCATGAGTTTGTTGGGCGCAAGGGTCCAGATATCACAGTAGGCGCGCAAGCAACACTGTCGGTGCGACCTGAGAAGATTCAACTCTACGATCCAAATCACCCCAATCTGGATAAATCAAAGCCAAACACGTATGAGACAAAAGTAATGTTGGTTGATTATGTGGGCAGTGACACACGCGTGACGATTGAGTTTGGCAAGCAGCATCTAGATGTGTGGGATGAAAATAACTTTTCGACACTGGATCCAAACTACTACTTTAAGCCCGGCGAGACGCAGTGGTTGACTTTTCCTGCAGATAACGCACTTGTGTTGGTAGGCTAAATCATGCGCAGAGAAACTTTTATTCGTGAATTTCGCTTAATGATCCCCGGCGCATTTTGGTTGGCGGCATTTTTCTTGATCCCGCTTACGCTTATCATCGGCATCAGCCTATATACAAAAGGTGCAAGTGGACCAGAGTTACCATTGACCGCCGATAATTATTTGCGGACACTGGATGATGAATATGTCACGATGTTTGCACGCTCATTGTGGATTTCGCTGCTGTCCACATTTATCACGGTGTTGATCGCGTATCCGGTAACGATTTGGATTGTGCGATTGCCAAAGCAGTGGCGTGACTTGGCGATCTTTCTCGTGATGATCCCATTTTGGACGAACTTTTTGTTGCGCACTTACGCATTGCGTTTTACATTGCTCAACGAAGGCCCGTTTATGACAGCGCTCAATTCAATTCTCATGCCGCTCTTTGGATGGGAGGAGCCATTGGAATTACTCTTTACGCAGACATCAGTGATGATCGGACTTGTATATGGCAACCTGCCATTTATGATTCTGCCGTTGTATGCCAGTCTCGAAAAATTTGACTGGACGTTGCTCGAAGCTGCAAATGATCTTGGAGCCAATCCCGCCAAATCATTTTTTCGAGTAATGTTGCCACTAACATTGCCCGGCTTGATCGCAGGTAGCATCTTGGTATTTGTGCCAGCTATTGGCAACTACATCACAGTAGATCTCATGGGTGGCGGAAAATCGCAAATGATCGGGCGCGCGATTGCGCAACAGTTTGGCTCTGCTAATAACTGGCCCTTTGGCTCAGCGTTATCGTTAGTGATGATGGTGATCGTCACAGCGGCGGCGCTAATCTATTTCCGCGTTGGGCGCGGCGAACAATCAAAGTAGGCGAGATATGGCAGATTCAACCGTTGTTGTCGTAGGCGATCCGAACGAATTTAAACCAAAGCCACAAAAGCAGCGCGCGAGCCTAGGCAAATTTACGTTGTCGTTGATTGCGTTTGGCATGTTTGCATTTTTGTATGTGCCGATTGGCGTGTTGATTTTGTTTTCATTCAACAATGCGCGTCAAAGTATCGAATGGCGCGGGTTCACGCTGCAGTGGTATGAACGAATGATCACCAATGACGCTTTGCTTGAGGCGGCGCTCAATTCACTCATCGTCGCCGTGCTTGCAACCATCGGCGCAACCATCATCGGCACAATGACAGCGCTGGCGATGGAGCGGCATCGTTTTAAAGGCAAGGCGCTGTGGGACAGCTTGCTCAATATGAGTGTGATCT
>CAZVQE010000065.1:0-8860 GCA_964628875.1 uncultured Anaerolineae bacterium | reverse complement strand
GAGGTGGTGGCAGGCGTGTCTTTGTTGATGTTTTTTGCGTTAATCGGACTTGAGCGCGGGCTACTGACATTAGTCATCGCCCACATTGCGTTTTGCATGCCATTTGTCTACACGACCGTTCGTGCGCGATTGGCTGACTTTGATGGTCGTGTCGAAGAAGCCGCGCAAGACCTGGGCGCGAACGAATGGCAGACTTTTTGGCGCATTACATTTCCTTTATTACTGCCAGGCATCATCAGCGGCGCACTATTGGCATTCACGCTGAGTATTGATGACTTCATCATCTCTTCGTTTGTAAATGGACAAGGTTGGGGCACACTGCCGATCTACATTTGGTCGCAGCTGCGCAAGCTAAATACGCCAGAAGTCAACGCTATCTCAACGGTAATGCTGCTGATCTCGATCGTCGTTGTTTCGTTGAGTGTGTTGCTCCAACGTCGCAACGAGCATCGCAGTTAAATATTAATTGCGTAAATTCGTGCATAATTAGCCACAATTTGATCCCGCAATATTGATTAGCCCTCGCTACGCCGCGATCACCGCGATGTACGAGGGCTTTTGTTTTGAGTTGCGTTTTCAAATTACTGCGAATCACATTCAACAATCAAAAGGAGAACATCTTAAATGAAAATATCGCCAAAAATTGGAAGCATGCTTGCGCTATCAGTGTTGCTGGCTGCGTGCGCATCACCTACTGCTGCCCCTACAGCAGTACCGACTAAACCTGCTGCGCCTGCACCTACTGCAGCGCCGACAGCTGCGCCCGCGCCGACAACTGCGCCTGCACCAACGACAGCTCCGACGGTTGCGCCTACCGCTGCACCGACGGTTGTACCGACGCCGGACAAACCAAAGGAATTGGTCGTTGATAAGGCTAAGCTCAGCAAGCAACTCAATGTCTATACATGGTCAGGCTACTTCTCAGATGATCTTGTAAAAGCGTTTGAGAAAGAGTACGGCCTCAAGGTAAAAATTGACACGTACGAAGAAAACGAAGAGATGTATGCCAAATTTAAGGCTGGTGGCAACCCGGGCTATGACATCATTGTGCCAAGCGACTATATGGTCGCCAAGATGATCAAAGATGGTTTGGCAGATAAGATTGATTTCAACAACGTGCCAAACATTGCCAATATTGATCCTGCGTTTCGCAAGATGAATTTTGACCCGACTGGCGAATACAGCATTGCGCATTTCTGGGGCACGACCGGCTTTGCCTATGACACCGCCAAAGTCAAGCGCGAATTGACAAGCTGGAAAGACATTCTTGAGCCTGAGAAAGATATTCAAGGGCGCATTGCGATGATCAATGACACACGCGAGGCACTCAGCGCAGCGCTACGCCTCAAAGGCTTCTCCGCAAACACCGGCGATGCAAAAGCCATCACCCAAGCCAAGGATGTGTTGATCGCGCAAAAGAAATTTGTCAAGGCTTATCAAGCTAGCCCTGAAAACTCAAAGTTGCTCGTGGCAGGACAGGTGTGGGTGGCTCACATTTATACGGGCGATGCAATTCAAGCGATTGCCGAAAAGCCAACGATCAAGTATGTCATTCCGGATGATGTCAGCACCGTGTTTGTTGATAACGCCATGATTCCAAAAGGCGCAAAAAATAAATACACCGCTGAGGTGTTTTTGAATTATTTCCTTGACGCCAAAAACGCCGGCGCAAATGCAAACACAAGCGGATTCCCATCGCCCAACGCTGCTGCGCTCAAGGGCAGTTTCATTGACAAAGCAATGGCAAGCAACGCCGCGATGTATCCTGATATGCAAAAGATGGCAAAGAAGCTTGAACTGTTGCAGATTCAAGACGCAAAGACGGAAGAGCTATTTGACAAAGCCTGGACTGAGATCGGCATCCAGTAAAAAAAATTGATCGCCTACAATGTGGCTCTTTGAAATGCAAGAGCCACATGTAGCAAACCCGATCATCGAACTTGAATTCACCACAGTGACGCCACTAGGTGAAGCCATTGGACGGCACGAGGGCAAAGTTGTCTTCGTGCCGTTTGCTTTGTCAGGCGAGCGTGCGATGGTCGAGCTGACCCATCAACGCAAAAAATACGCGGTAGGACGCATCCGTCAGCTTTTGCAGGCATCGCCTGATCGCGTTGAGCCACGTTGTCCGCACTTTATGCGTTGCGGTGGCTGTGAATTGCAGCACATGCGCTATGAAGCTCAATTAAAAATGAAGACCGCCGCCGTGCGTGAGCAATTAACACAGATCGGCAAACTCAGCGACCCAAACGTGCTGCCGTGTGTGCCCGCGCCACGCGAATACAACTATCGCAATCGAGCGCAATTTGTCATCAATGAAAATGGCAAGCCCAGTTATCGCGCGCGTCGCTCAAAAGATGCGATTGAGATTGATGATTGCCACATCATCGAGCCATTGCTCAACGAGATGGCGCACGCGCCAAATCCGCAAGTCAATCAATACAACGAGATTGACGTGCGCGTGCCATCGCCGATCAACGTTGGCGGCTTTGACTATCACTTTTCGCGCGATTCATTTTTTCAGGTGAATCGGTTTATGGCTGAGAAGATGGTCGCGCTGGTGTGCGACATCATTCATGCATGTGAGGGCATGAATATCCTCGATTTGTATTGTGGGGCGGGGCTGTTTACAGTGCCATTGGCGCAGACAGGCGCGCGCGTGACCGGCATCGAGTTGGCAGGCAGCTCGATTGCGGACGCGCAGGTCAATATCAAAAATGCCGGACTCGATAACGTGCAACTCATCGCCGACGATGTGCGTAAGGGGCTCAAGCGTCTTGATATTCGAGGCATGCATTGGGATGTGGCGCTGCTCGATCCGCCGCGCGCGGGCGTAGACCCCAAGCCACTTGCGCGTCTGATTGATCTGCAGTCGCCAAAGATCGTGTATGTCTCATGCAACCCCGCTACGCTCGCGCGTGACACGCAGGTGATCTGTGCGGCAGGCTATCAACTTAAATTTGCGCAGCCACTTGATATGTTTCCGCAGACACATCATGTCGAGACGATCAGTGTATTTGAGCGATGAGAATGGCAGCCGCGGCGCACGCAACCGTGAGCGCCGCATATAGCCATGCCACCGAAGTATGGCTCCATCCGCGTATCAGCAAGCGTTGATAAAAATGTGAGCGATGCGCCTCAAACACATTTTCCTTGTCAATGGCGCGCCGCGCCAGCGTGATACCCGTGTCGAGCACAAACGGCAGCGCGATGAGCATACCGCTGACAAACAGTAAATTTGTGGATGATGAACTGAATAGCGGCATACACGCAAAACAAAACCCGAGAAATGTGCTGGCGACATCGCCCATAAAGATTGACGCGGGATGCCAATTGAAAATCAAAAATCCCGCGCAGCTCGTGGCGATGGTCAGACCGAGTAGCACGATGATCGCATCGTTGTCAATCGCACCAATGATGCTCCATGCAATGCCAGCGATGACGCTATGAAGCGCAACCAGTCCGTCAGAGCCATCCATAAAGTTGTAGGCATTGGTCATTCCGACGAGCCATATCAGCGTCAGTAATATGCCAAACACACCAAGTTGAAGTGTGATTACTCGTAGATCGAACGTGCTTACAAATCCGATTCCAAAAATCACAATCAACGCTGCGACGATCTGCACGCCAAATCGCAGGCGGCTCGACAATGAGCGATGGTCGTCCAGCCAGCCGACAAATGCCAGTGTGCTGGCGCACACAACAAACAAGCCAACGCCGAGCCAGCGCACAGATGACGCGTTGACTGCGAGTCCAATTAACAAAAACGTCATCGAACCGATCACAATGCCAAGCCCGCCGCCGCGCGGAGTTGGCGCTGTGTGCGAGCTGCGTTTATTTGGCGTGTCAATGAGTTTTTGTTGTGCGCGCGCCCATGCACGAATTTGAAAAGTAATAGCAATCGAAATGAGGAATGCGCCGAGCGCTACAAGCGTGAGGCTGATCGGTGACTGTGCGAACAACAAAATGGATTATAACTAGCCGCATGTTGAAAGCGAGTTTGGTGCTGATCGGCGGCGGATTAGGTGCGATCATGCGTTACGCGATTTCGGTGTTGTTTAGTGAGTGGACGGGTGGCATTTTTCCATACGGCACATTGTTTATCAACCTTACAGGCGCGTTGCTGATCGGCATACTTGCAGGCGTTGCGGAGGCAGTGTCGGTTTCACCTGAGGCGCGTGCGTTTTTGCAAATTGGTGTCCTTGGTGGGTACACTACTTTTTCATCGTTTGGTTTGGAGACGATCAACCTCTGGCGCGCGGGCGAAATGCGATCTGCGTAGATGTACTTTATGCTGACCAATAATGTGGGTCTCTTTTTTGTTGAAATCGGTTTTCAGTTTACGCGGCGCTTGCTCGTATAAATGCGGCATAAAATGCATACGTTGAAGCAGAGCATTATTGGCATTCAGCCCACACACGTTAGGGCGGCGTTGCAGCGACCTTTGCTAGGCCTGCCAGCACAGCTCAAGATGTCGCCACCTGAGAGACCGATTTACCCGCCAAGCGCAAGCCAAAACCCACATCTGGCTGGTGTGCTTGTGCTTGTGTATCCAAAGCATGATTCATTACACCTCGTACTGACCAAACGAACCGATCAGCTCGAAAAGCACAAAGGGCAAATTTCTTTTCCGGGTGGCAGGCAGGATCGTACCGATGCTAGTCTCGTTGCGACCGCGCTGCGCGAGGCGCACGAAGAAATTGGCGTAAGTGTAAATGAAGTAAGTGTCATCGGTAAATTGACTGAGCTTTATGTGCCGCCGAGTCATTTTTTGATACATCCAGTTGTGGCTATGCTCGATCACGCGCCTACGTTTTGTGCCAATCACGCCGAAGTCGCTGAAATAATCGAGGTGACACTTGGCGCTTTGATGGATGACACGATTCGCAATGTTGAGCCGCGCGCGTTGGCGAGCCTTGGAGGCAAGGTTGTCATGACGCCTTGTTTTTGCATCGGCAGTCACGCTGTGTGGGGTGCGACGGCAATGATTCTGAGCGAGTTTGTTGAGATGTTGCGGTTATGACTCTTAGGTCACCGCAGGCTCTAACAAAGTCAGTGTGCCTGCGTCGGCATCTAGCTCAGCCATAGCCCCAAATGGAATCGTGGCTTGATCGTCAATGTGCCCGATCATCATCCCGCTGAGCGATGGCTTATTGAGCTTGATGCAATACTCGCTCAACACATCATCGAGTGGACGATTGTGTATCCACTCGGGATTTGCTACGCAATTTGAAAACTTGCCGAAGACAACAGCGGCGCACTTTTCGAGAGCGCCATTCAGCCACAGCTGACTCAAAAAACGATCAATGCGATACATGCTCTCGTCCACATCCTCAAAAAACAAAATCGCATTTTCGAGATCAGGCATATAAGGCGTGCTAAGCAGATGCACAAATGTGCATAGATTGCCGCCGATCAGTTTGCCGCGTGCTTTGCCGCCGACGATTTTAGTTAATCGGTTTTCGCGCTCGGCGACGCCTTCGCTCACCACAAACTGAGGCGGCGCGGCAAGTGCGACGCCATTTGATGGCGTGTATAGCACTTGTTTGAGCGCCGCTAGCGTATACGGCGTCAAGGTTTGCGACGCAATTGGTCCGTGAAAAGTGATGAGGTCGGCTTTGGCGTGAATGGCGCAATGCAGAGCGGTGATATCGCTGTAACCGATCAACGCTTTTGGATGTTTGTGGATCACATCGTAATCCAACATTGGCAAAATGCGCATCGCGCCATAGCCGCCGCGGATGCACCAAATCGCATCAACGCTGTCGTCCGCAAACATGGAATTGAGATCTGCGGCGCGGTCAGCGTCAGCGCCAGCCAGATATCCATTCCGCTCATACAAATGCGGCGCGGCTTTGACCTTAAACCCGAGCGAACGCACGACATCCAGACCATACTCGGTTTTGTCGCGGCTGCTGGTTGGGCTGGCGGGCGCGATGACGCCGATGGTTTGACCTGCGGCGAGATGTTTTGCTTTCATGAATTAATAACCCGGCGTCTTGGATTTGGCTTGATCACCTTTCATTTGTTTGACGACATCGCGCGCGCCTACGCTCATCAGACCGGTGTCACCACCCACCGTCACAAATCGAAAACCCATCTCGATCATGCGCTTTGAGTAGGTCGGACCACCTGTGTGGATGCCAGCATAAATGCCATGCCGTTTGCATCCGTTGATGATCTCTTGCAGCACAGCCAAATACTTTTCATCTGTTCCGTCCATGATGGGTGTGCCATACAAGCTAAATTGCAAATCCGTCGGACCGACGTAAATTGCGTCGAGTCCCTTTACACTCAAAATGGCATCTAGATTTTTGACGGCGTCGGCGGTCTCGATCATCGCAAAGGTGACGACGGTGTCATTGGCGCGCAAGGCGTAATCGCCGCCCGCATAGACACTTGCGCGGAATGGCCCATTGCTGCGATAACCCATCGGCGGATAACGACACGCCCCTACAAACGCCTCGCACTCGGCGCGTGAGTTAATCATCGGCGCGATCACGCCATATACGCCGGCGTCCAGCGCGCGCATCATCATGCTGGGTTCATTCCACGGCACGCGCGCAAGCGGCACAACGTCGGTTGTGCTAATCGCCGTGAGCATCGGCAGCAGGTCATTAAAGTCTGGCGGTCCGTGTTGCATATCAACAGTCAAACTGTCGAAGCCTGCGTGCGCCATTAACTCGGCTGTGTATGTCGTTGGAATGTGCAACCAACCGTTGATAACCGCTTGATCTTTTGCCCAGAGGGCGCGTAAATTATTTGCTCGCATGATTTGTTTATTTTAAAAAGTTGAGTGCTGTTTGTGTAACGACATCGCACACGACCGGAATCGAAGCGAGGTCAACCCATTCTTGACATTGATGGAAATTGCCGCCGCGCGGACCATACACGATGCAGGGAATGCCGCCTTCGCCGCTGATCACATTTGCATCCGAGATGCCAGCGAGTGAGCCAAACGTTGGCTCTGCGTTGTTGGCGCGGCGATATGCTGAGTCAAAGGCTTGGGTGAATGGATGCTGCGGCTCATCAAAGCTCCATGGTGTGTAAAACGGATCGCGCAAGCTGAATTCAAACTTTGCGGGCGACTTGAGCGAATCGCCGAATGCGCGCATTTTGCCTAGCACCTCATCGCGAGTCTCGCCCGGCACGGTCAATCGCGTCACAAGGACATTTGCTTTTTCGGGCATCGTCACGACATATAGCTCGCTGCCTGCATGGATGCTCAAAATCGTTTGCGACGACATGACTTTGTCATGCTTAATCTCAGGCACGGCGTTGCATACTTCTGCGGCAAATCGCGCGGCTTCGATGCCAGCGTTGATGCCTTGCCATGGCGTAAATCCATGCGCGGCTTTGCCCGTCACATCTACGCTGATGAGCATTTTGCCCGCTGCAGCGATGCACACGCGATCCCAGCATGGCTCGGTGATGATGCAGGCGTCGGCCTGTATGCCACTGTCCACCAATTCGTGCGCGCCGTATGAGTAGGCTTCTTCGTCGGTCACGCTGCTAAAAATCAAAGTGCCATGCCATAGATGTTTGTTTTGCGCGAGCGCGCGCGCAACCAGCATGTTGGCGACCACACCGCTTTTCATGTCAGCCGCGCCAAGCGCATAAAGCACATCCCCGTCACGTTTGCCTTGCCATGGATCGCAATTCCACCCCTCCGCAGCCATGACTGTGTCCATGTGTCCATTGAGCAGTAACGTAGGTCCTGCGCCATTTTTGATCGTGGCGATGACATTGGGTTGGCGGTTTTTGGTTGTATCTTGGAATTGCGCTTGCAACCCGTGACGTTCTAGCCAATCAGCGCAAACTTTTTGTGCAGCGGTTTCTTCGCCCGGATAGCTGCGCACGGCGACGAGACTTTGCAGCAGAGCAAAGGCTTCTTCTTTATCAAACTGGATGCTCATGATGGAGTGTGCGGTTGAGCAAATTTTGCTTTGATACACTTGCGCAACTGCTTGCACATTATCACCCGAATTAATACTATGGAACCGCGATCAGATATCCCCGAAAATTTTGCACAATCGAGCGCGCGCCAAGATTACGACTTGATCGAAGCCATGATCCCCATGCGCGACGGAGTCAAGCTATACACCGCGATCATCCTTCCGCATTCGATTCGCACGCCTGCGCCGATCTTGATGCTGCGCACGCCGTACGGTGCGAGTTCGATGTTCAAGACTTTGTATCCGAGCCCGCACCTCGCGGCGATAGTGTCTGCTACGGAGAATGAGTTTTTTGACGCGGGTTACATTCGCGTGTATCAAGACATTCGCGGCAAATTTAAGTCCGAGGGCGTGTATCAGATGTATCGCCCGCCGATGAATGCAGACAACGCGCTCGAAGTAGATCACGCCACAGACACCTATGACACGATTGACTGGCTCGTCAAAAATGTGCCGCACAACAACGGGCGCGTCGGTGTGATGGGTGTGTCGTATCCGGGCTATCTTGCGCTCATGCCGCTCTTCGCGCCGCATCCGGCGCTCAAGGCGCTCGTGCCGATCAACCCCGTCGTTGATCTGTGGATGGGCGACGATTTTTATCACAATGGCGCGTTTCGCCTCAGCGAACTAGAGTATTTTTATCGCCAGTCTGCAACCAAAGACAACTCACTCTTGCCGCCGTTTGGTCCGTATGATCTCTATGATTTTTATTTGCGTGCGGGCAACGCTGATACCGCTGCAAAGCAAGTGCTCGGTGAGCATGAGCTGCATGCGTGGAATCGCATGACGCAGTCACCGACATTTGACGCGAAATGGCAAGCTAACGCGCTCGACATCCAACTCGCGCGCATCAAAAAACTCGAAGTGCCGACACTGCTCGTGCATGCATGGTTTGATGCTGAGGA
>CAZVQE010000064.1:0-10774 GCA_964628875.1 uncultured Anaerolineae bacterium | reverse complement strand
CACAAAATGCACACCGACCACAAACAACGCGCGCCCATTGACGCGAAACTCGCCGACGAGCGGCTTGCGGCTGTTGCGAAATGCGGCGTTGGTCGGGTCAATGCGCGCCGGACTCAATGTAAGCTGCGGTTTACCTGTTGCGTCGCGTGTCACTTGCGCCGCAGTTGTAGCGTTGCCGCCAGCGCGATTCACAAACTGCACACCGCGGTCGGTGCGAAAAATAAATCCGACGCGGATATTGCCGCCTGGCTCGCCGCCGTCTTGTCCGTTTTGTGGCGGGATGTCACGCCAGTCATAGCTGGGTCCGCCGATGCTGCGAATGGCGCTGATGAGCGTTTGATAGGTCAACGAGGCGTCGGTCACGCTGTTGTTGGTCGCGCCCGTGTTATCTTGTATTTCTTCAAGCACGACGATGTCTGGCGCTGCCAAATTCTCAACGATGATCTGCGCCGCGCGCGCAAATTTGTCGGGCGAGTCAGTCGCTCCCATATTTTCGGTGTTAAATGTAGCGATACTGATGCGACCTTCGCCGACGGGCGAAGTGCGCTCGCGCTCCAACGTCACACGCGCGGTCGCCAATGCGCGGATCGGATGCACGACATATTTGCCGCCCCGATAGTCCATCACGCCGACGATGGGCGCGATGATCTTGTCGCCGACGTTGAGCGATGGCAGGCTAAAGTTGAGATTGGTGACGACGATGCGTTGCGGATTAAAGTTGTCGGCGACCGCCAGCACGCCGCCGCGCACCGAGCGCAGCGCCGCGCGTTCGCCCTTGTCACCGATGACATACACCTCGGCGTTGTGTGGTGCGCCGCCAAATCGCGCAGTCGGACCCACGACCACTGCATCATTGATTTGCACCAGCATGCCCTCAAGGCTCTCAAAAAAATCCGCTGCGTTTTTGCTGGGGTCAAATGTACGCCCGCCGCGCTCGAGGTCGCCGCTCTCAGCCACGAGTTTGTTTGGTGGCAGGCGACCGCCGTTGCCGATGACGATGGGCGTGGGCAGTTTGTTGTTGCTCGTCAACACACGGATGTTGAGCGATGGTGTCTGTATCTGGGTGAATGAAAGTTGAGCGGATGTATTCGTGTCGTCGTCGCGCGATTCGCCGACCGTGCCATCTATGCTCACGAGGTCGCCGATCTTTGGGGGAATGGCATCCGCGCTCGCCACAAAAATCCCTTCGGAGGTCGCGTCGTTTTCATCGGCGCTGGGTTCTTGCATCCAAAAACCGCCATTGCGTTGTAGGGTCACGATGCCCCGAATGCTGCGCACAGTCTTGCCAAGCAACGGCGAAACATGCGCCGCGCCTTGTATATCGTGGATGCGCATTGCATTCGTGTTGCTTGATGCGTCGGGTAGAGATACCGGTATTGGCGCGGGCACAGATGCGGGTGCGTTGATGCATGCAGTCAGTGCGCCGACGCACAGCATTTGCAAGATTAGTCTTTGGGACTTCATGTATTTGGGGCTTAGTCGCTTTTTGACAAACTATCGGCTAACTGCCATCAGCTACGCGCGCACCAGTTTGAGCTTGGCTACGCGCAGACGATCCATCTCTTCGACGATGAGCTTGGCGCCATGCAGATTGGGATTGTCAGACTCGATACGCACATGATCGCCGACCTTTGGGATGCGTTTAAGTTTGCCCATGACCCAGCCGCCGATTGTGTCGTAGTTTGGGTCCACCAGCTTGACATCAAATTCATCATTAAAGTCGCCAATCGTCGTCAATCCGTTAATCTGAATACTGCCATCTGCTTGTGTGTGTATATCGGGCGTTTGATTATTAGTCACGCCGACCTCGCCGAGAATGACCGCAATCAGGTCGTTCATGGTCACGAGTCCAGCTGTGCCGCCGTACTCATCTAGCACAATCAGCATTGATTCGCTTTGTGTGCGCATCTGTTGCAGCACCTCATCAGCGCGCTGCGTGTCAGGCACATATTTGGCCTCGCGCATTAGGCTGCGAATCGAAAAAGTGTGTTGAGTCGGATACAGCGCGCGCATCATATCTTTGCCGTGCAAGATACCGATCACGTTGTCGGGCGACTCCTCATACACGGGCAAGCGGCTAAAGGTGTGCGCCGCAAATGTGTGAATCACCTCGCTCAATGGCGCATCAACAGAGATAGCTGTGATCTCAGTGCGTGGCACCATGATCTCGCGCACGGTTGTATCGCCAAATGAAAACACGCCTTCGAGCATGTCCTTTTCTTCGGGTTCAATCACGCCGCCTTTTTCACTGGCTTCGAGCAAAATCTTCAGCTCTTCGACCGAGTGTGACGCCTCTGACGGCGCGTCTTGATTGATGCCAAACAGCCGTGTGACAAGTCGCGCTGAGCCTTTGAGCAGGGCGATAAACGGCGCAAACACGTTGGCGACGCCATTCATGATTGGCACGACGGTCAGCGCAATATTTTCTGCATTGCGCAGTGTCACCGAGCGTGGCACCAATTCCGCCAAAACAATCTGAAAATATGAGGCAACGATCAACCCAAGTGCCACGCCAATGATGTGCAACAGTGCTGTGTTGATCGGCAGACCGAGCTGTTCCAAATAATGCGCGATCGTGTCGGAGATGGCTGGCTCGCTGATGACGCCGATTGCCAACGATGTAAATGTGATGCCAAGCTGTGTCGCAGCAAAAAAGCGGTCAGGGTCGCGCATGACGCGCTCGACGATGCGCGCGTTGCTGTTGCCATTTTCAGCCATCTCAGCGATGCGCGTCTTGCGCGAGGTCACGAGGCTGTACTCAGCAAACACAAAAAATGCAGTCAGCCCGATCAACACAAACAGGCTGATGACACCTAGTGTGATTTCATTCATGTCTCTGTATTGTATTTGCGCCTTCTATAATCGCGCTGTGACTTCGTTTATCTATAACGCACTGGGTCAGCCGATTGGCTTGCCGCTGCAAAATTGGCGTGCGCCTGAGCGACCGTTGCGGCAAAATCTGCAAGGGCGCTATTGTCGTCTTGAGCCGTTGTCTGCGACGCATGCGGCGAGTTTATTTGCCGCCGATCAGCGCGATGCAAAGGGCGAGAGCTGGACGTATCTGCCGTATGGTCCGTTTGCCTCGCTCGATGAATACACAGGGTGGGTCGCCGAAAAATCACGCAGCGCCGATCCGCTGTTTTTTGCCATCATCGAGCCAGCGTCGGGCGCGGCTGTCGGCGTCGCCAGCCTTTTGCGTATTGATCCGCCAAATGGGTCAATCGAGGTCGGACACATTCACTACTCGCCGCTGCTCCAGCGCACACGCGCCGCCACCGAAGCCATGTATCTGATGATGCAGCACGTGTTTGAGCTTGGCTATCGCCGCTATGAGTGGAAGTGCGACGCGCTCAACGCGCCCTCACGCGCGGCGGCGGAGCGACTTGGATTTGTGTTTGAGGGGGTCTTTAGACAAGCCGTAATCTACAAGGGGCGCAATCGCGACACCGCGTGGTACTCGATTACCGACGGCGAATGGCGCGCGCTCCAGCCCGCTTATCAGCAATGGCTCATGCCTGAAAATTTTGACGCGAGCGGCGCTCAACGCATCTCACTCTCAAAGTTCATTGCGCAGATGCGCGCCGCGGCATGATTGACCTCGCGCATACATCACTCACGCTCGACAGCATCTGGGATGTTTCGCGCGAGCTGACGTATGCGCCGCTTGAGCGCGGCGGCTACAACAACACGTTATATGCGGTCACAAATGACGCGCGCATCGAGTATGTCCTCAAGGTGTATGGCAATCACGCCAACCCGTCGCTGATTCAACATGAGGAGGCGATCTTGTTGTCATTGCAACAGCAGCGTTTGCCCTTTGCCGTGCCGACGCCGATCTTGACGCGACGTGGCGAGCCGCACTCGCTGATCGTCACGCCTGAGGGACGCGCGCTGTTGATGCTGATTCCATTTTTTGAGGGCGATGCGCCTGACATCCGAGATGTGAATCAAGCGCGCGCAGTCGGCGAAGCGCTGGCGAAATTGCATAAAGCGCTCAAGAAAGTAGACACGCGCGGCATGCGATTGCCCCAACCGCAAATCGAACTTGACAAAGTGCATCCACTGGTGCCGCATCCGCTCGAGGCGATAGACGAGCTAGGCTCGCTCATGAGCGCATCTACCAAGTCGCGCGTGCGCGGCATCTATCAGCGCATCGAAGAAGAAGCACCACAGCTCTATCGCACATTGTCAAAGCAACTGACGCACACGGATGTGATCCCGGGCAATATGCTGATGCGCGGACAACACGTCACCGCGTTTTTGGATTTTGAAAATTGCGCGATCAACCCGTGTGTGATGGATGTGGCGATTGCGCTGGATGCGTGGTCGTGGGGCGCGCTTGGCACAGGCGATGAGTGGGCGCGTATCAATGCGATTGGCACGGGCTACTCAGCCGTGACGCGATTGACCTCAGCCGAGCTCGATGCGCTGCCGCTGCTATGGCTGCTGCGCAATGCCAATTTGTTGGTGCATTTAATGGGGCGTTTCTTGGCAAATTTGTCGCCGTTTGTGGATGTCGAGATGTGGGTCGAGGCGATGCTGCGTGTAGAGGCGTGGCTGACGATGAATGCCAAGCGACTGCGCGAAGAGGCGCGCAGATGGTGAGACTGTCTCACACGGAGACACAGAGAGCGCAACAGGTAAAACTCAGCGCTCTCTGCGACTCAGCGTGAAAATCATTGATTACTTGCCAGCCGCTCCAAATACTTTGCCGACGTTGGCAGGTGGTTTGGACGGGCTTGGCGCGCCCGGCACATACCATTCGTCGCCAAAGTAGCCATGCACGCCCATCTCTGGGATGTCCAAGCCGCGCACCTCGACATCGGCGGACACGCGCAGTAGCTTGAGCGCCGCGAGCACTTTGAAAAACACAAAGCTCAATCCTCCGACAGCGACGATGACGGCGACCGCCTCGATAGATTGGGCGATGAGCTGACCTGCGCCGCCGCCATAAAACAAGCCCGTCACGGCGCCTTCCATGCCGTTCCAGCCTTTGCTGGCTTCAGAACCATTTGCAAACAAACCAACGGCGATCACGCCCCATAAGCCATTGGCAAAGTGAACCGGCACCGCGCCAACTGGATCGTCAATCTTTGCTTTTTCGAGCCAGACCGTCGCAAGACACACGAGCACGCCAGCCACCACGCCGATGATGGCGGCGCTCACACTATCTACAAATGCGCATGGCGCCGTGATCGCTACGAGCCCGGCGAGCATGCCATTGACGCTCATTGAGGGGTCGGGCTTTTTTGCGGGGCTAATGAACCACATGTAGCACATCGCCACGCAGCCCGCAACCGAACCTGCGACGAGCGTATTTGCGGCAGCGTTGGCGGCGAGCTGACCAAATGTGCCAGTAAAACCGAGCGATGAGCCCGGATTAAAGCCAAACCAACCAAAAAACAAAATGATGGTGCCGAGGATGCCAAAGGGCAGGTTGTGCGCCTGCAAGGTGTTGGCGCTGCCGTCTTTGTTAAATTTGCCGATGCGCGGACCGATGACATACGCGCCCACAAGCGCCAGCGTGCCGCCGATCATATGCACGACGCCAGAGCCCGCAAAATCAACGGCGCCATTGCCAAAGCCGGCGATGCGTCCGAGGTTTTGTAGCCAGCCGCCGCCCCAGACCCAGCCGCCCACGAGCGGATAAATAAACATGCTGACCCACAGCCCCATCAGACAAAAACCGCTCCATTTGATGCGCTCCGCCATCGAGCCCGTCGGGATCGTCGCCGCCGTGTCCATAAACACCATCTGAAAAATAAAGAACGCCAGCACGCCCGTGTTCATCCCGATTCCACCGAGCATAAATCCGCTCGTGCCGATCAAGCCAAACTGACCGATGCGAAAGCCGCTTGCCAGAAGCCCCGTCCAATCGCCGAGCGTCACCGGCGAATGCGCCCATTCGCCTGCGATAGCGCCAGCAACGGTGGACTCTGGATACGCCAGATTGACCTGACCAAATTGAAACGCAAAGCCGGTCAGCCAATAGCCAAACGCGCCGATGGCAAACACAAGCATATTCATCGCCATCGTGTGCGCGGCGTTTTTGGCGCGGGTGAATCCGACCTCGACCAACGCAAAACCCGCCTGCATAAAGAACACGAGGAAGCCGCAAAACAACATCCACATGACATTGACGGCGGTTTTGGTTTCGCCCGCCATCGCGGCGACGTCTTCGAGTTTTGGTGGCTGAGTGTCTGCGCCCAGCACGATCTGCGCCGTCGCAAATACGAGGCTGATCGAGAGTAACGCGCCGATTAGACGCCATGCCGTTTTGAGAAAAGGATTTTTAATCATTTGTTGATGCACCTTAAATAGAGTGTGGAGGGGTCGCGCGCTCCGGTTTGGGTGAATCGCACCCGCGCGAACGGGTGGTGCATCGCGGCACAAAAAATCTGAAAAATAAAACTCGCTTAGTTTTAACTCCTTTTGCAGCCAATAAAAAATCGCCCCTGCGTTTTTCGCAGGAGCGATCTTGGCTCATCAATAATTTCGAGGCGCGAGTGTAACACAACTCTGCGTGTTGTATCATCGCTCAAAATGGCGATCATCTACGCAGTGGTCAATCAAAAAGGCGGCGTCGGCAAAACGACGACAGCGGTCAATCTGAGCGTTTATCTTGCCGCCAGCGGCAAGCGCGTGTTGTTGATAGACCTCGATTCGCAGGGCAACGCCACGAGCAGCTTAGGCATTGATCGCTCGGTCATCAAGTACTCGAGCTATGACATTTTGCTCGACAAAGCCAAGCTCGATCAAGCCGTGCTCATCAATGAACAATTGAAGCTGGCGATTGTGCCGAGTGTGACCGCATTGGCGGCGGCTGAGGTTGAGCTAGTGCAAGAGTTTGAGCGTGAGCGCCGCCTGCAACAAGCGCTGAGCACATTGGCACAAAAATTTGACTATGTGTTGATTGATTGCCCGCCGTCGCTGGGTCTGCTGACAGTCAATGCGCTAACAGCATGCGATCAGGTGTTGATACCGGTGCAATGTGAGTTTTTGGCGCTCGAAGGCTTGACACAACTCAGTCGCACGCTCCAGCTTGTCAAGCAACGGCTAAATTCGCAGATTGACATTCGCGGGCTGATTATGACGATGTATGACCCGCGCACCGCGCTTGCACAACAGGTCGTCAAAGAGGTTGAAAAACATTTCGGCGCAAAAGTATTTACGACATTGATCCCGCGCAATGTGCGTCTGAGCGAAGCGCCAAGCCATGGGCAGCCCATCATGACCTATGCGCCGACTTCGCAAGGCGCAGTGGCGTATGCAGCGCTCGCCCAAGAGATTTTGCGCGGCGACACAACAGCCGCACAATCCATTCCACAAGAACAAAAAAGCGTCGAAGCACTGACGCAATAACTGAATCATGCCAAAACCGATCGGTCTCGGGCGCGGACTTGATGCGCTCATCCCGCCCGCCGCGAAACTCACAACTGAATCAAACGGCAGCGCCATTGAGATCCGCATCAGCCACGCAGCACATTTGACGAAAGCAAGCTGCAAGAGTTGGCAGATAGCATCCGTGAGCATGGCGTCATTCAGCCGCTCATCGTCGCCAAATCGAGCGACCACGCTTATACATTGATTGCTGGCGAGCGGCGGTGGCGCGCATCAAAGCTGGCTGGACTCAAGCGTGTGCCGGTCATCGTCAAAGAATTTGCGCCGCAGCAGATGCTCGAGGTTGCGCTGATCGAAAACATCCAGCGCAGCGACCTCAGCCCGATGGAAGAAGCTGAGGCGTATCAACATCTTGTCAACGAGTTTGGATTGACGCAGGAGCAGGTCGCGCAGCGCGTCGGTAAAAATCGCGTGTCAGTCACCAACACGTTGCGTTTGTTGCGGCTGCCTGAGCAGGCGAAATTGCTCGTCGCCGAAGGCAAACTCAGCGAAGGTCACGCGCGCGCACTGCTCAGTGTGCCGTCGTTGGCAGATCAGCTTGTTGTGATTGATGAGATCATCAAAAAAGAGCTTAATGTGCGTCAGACCGAAGAACTCGTGCGGCGTATGGCAACGGTCAAAAAGCCAAGCAAGCCAACCGCAACCGTAGACACGCGCGGCAGCGATTTGAAGCAATATGAGTCAAAACTGCGCAGCGCACTGGGCACAAAGGTGCAGCTACAGCGCAGCGACAAAGGCGGCAAGATCGTGATCGAGTATTACTCCGATGAGGAATTTGGCGCGATCTATGAGCGCATCGTCGGCGCTTAAGATACTGAGAGCGCCTTAACAATGAATATACGCGGATGCTACAATCCGTTTGAACGACATGAGTGAATCGAATGATAACGTCACAAGCCCTAGTGCGCCTGTGACGACAATTGCCCCACCACAACCTGAAAAATCAATTTTTGATACGCCCGAGTGGACGGGTGTTGAGCCGCAACAGCAAGAGCGCGAGTATGAGCCGCAATTTGCGGGCGTACGTTTTCAACCTGTTGGCAAGGTGTATCACTATCGCGCGGATGGCTTTGGCTTGCGCGTTGGCGATTGGGTGGTGGTCGAGACCGTGCGTGGCAAGCAAATGGGGCAGGTTGCTACCGTTGCGCCGCCACGCGATAAAAATTTGGGCAACTTTAGACGCGTTGATCGTCTGGCGACGGGCCGCGATATGGCGATGCGTCACTACTACGAAAACAAAGAACTCGAAGCCATGATTGCATGCCGCGCCGAGTCGAGTGACTTGCGATTGCCGATCAAGATCGTGCGCGCGCAATACAGCTTTGATGGGCAGGCGCTGACGTTTTTGTTTTCGACTATTGAGGATCAGGCTGAGGTCAATGTCGAGCCATTGCGCGACCGCATAAGTCATCTGTATCGCGCGCGCGTCGAGATGCGCCAGATTGGTCCGCGTGAGGTCGCCAAGCTGTTAGGTGGAATGGGTGCGTGCGGTATCGAGGAGCGCTGTTGCTCAAAGTTTTTGACCGAGTTCAGCCCGATTACCATCAAACACGCCAAAGAACAAAATATCAGCCTGAACCCAACCGATATCACCGGTATGTGCGGTCGCTTGCGTTGTTGCTTGATCTATGAGTTTGAGCAATACGTCGAGGCGCGCCGCCACCTGCCAAAGCTCAAGAGCATGATTGGCACGCCGCAGGGCGAGGGCAAAGTCGTTGAGCATCTGGCGTTGCGTGACTCGGTCAAGGTGTTTTTTGATGATCCGAATGGCGGTCGCCGCGAGGCTATTTTTCATCGTGAGCAATTGGTGCCGCTCGAAGAGTATCGCAAGCTGCAAGAAAAGGCCATCAGTGGCAAATGTGACAAACACGAAGGCGGCAATTGCGACTGCGGCAAAAATAAACCTGCACAAGCCGCCGCACCTGCCGAAGAAATTGCCGCGATTCCAAGTGATCCAAATGCGCCGATGGAAGTGCACTCCGGTTTGACCGAAGAGCGCAACCGTCCGCGCCGCGATGATCGGCGACCTGATGATCGCCGCCGCGATGATTCGCGCCGTGATGACCGACGACCCGATAATCGCCGCCGCGACGAACAGAGATCAGACGCAAAACGTCCAGATGATCGCCATCGCGATGATTCGCGCCGTGACGAACCGAGACGCAGAGATGATCGTCGTCGCGATGACAGACGCCGCGATGATCGTCCACAGCAACCACCCGCGCAGAGTAATTCACCACAAAATACTGACGCACCAAAGCCGCAAGATCAAGCGCGCCGGCGACCACTCGCGCGTCGCAACAAATCTGAGTAAATTGTCAGGCGGCTATAACGTATTTCTATTTCTGATTTGCATAATTTGAGCCATATGGAAATTTTGTCTTCGTTCGGCCTTGGCATCATCACGTTTATCGTGTTGCTGGTGCCATTGATGATCGTGCATGAGTTGGGGCATTTTTGGGCAGCCAAGCGCGCTGGCATCCGTGTGGAGGAATTTGGCTTGGGGCTGCCGCCGCGCGCGGTGAAACTATTTGAGCGCGACGGCACGATTTACAGCCTAAACTGGTTGCCGCTCGGCGCATTTGTGCGGTTGTTTGGTGAAGGCGTGGATGATGATATGGATGATCCCGCTAGCTTTTCGCGCGCATCCGCCAAGTGGCGTTTTATCACCATCCTCGCGGGTCCCGTAATGAACTTTGTAGCAGCGCTGGCAATTGTCTTTTCGGCGTATCTGTTTTTTGCAACCAAACCTGCAGAGGTCAAATACACAATTTCTGCGGTAGGCGCGGGCAGTTTTGCCGAGTCACTCGGTCTCAAGCCAAACGATGTGATTGTTTCGGCAAATGGCGTAGATGTGCGTCGACTCACCGACGAAGCGCCTGCAACTGGCAACCGCGCAACGCCGCTGACCTTGCAGGCGCGTCAATCTATCGGCAAGCCATTCACTATCAACGTCGAGCGCGATGGCAAACCTCTCGAGCTCAAGGGCGATATGCCCGCGACGGCTAACGCCAATGCGCCGCTTGGAATCAATCTAAGCATTGATGTGACCAAGATGTTGCCGGCCAACTATGGCGTGATCGGCTCGGCGCGTAATACGGTCGAAGACTTAACAGGCGCGATGGTGGCGATGGTGCGCGTGCCGATTGAGATCATACGCGGCGCTCTGCCGATCTCGCAGGCGCGTCCTGTCGGCATCGTCGGCATCACGCAAATCGGCGTCTCGCTAGTGAAACAAGCCCCGCAAAATGGACCGTTTCAGTTTGTGTGGTTTGCTGGCATCCTGAGTATGTTGATCGGACTCACCAATTTGTTGCCGTTTCCTGCGCTTGATGGCGGACGATTGACCTTTATCATCATCGAGTGGATTCGC
>CAZVQE010000063.1:8315-10781 GCA_964628875.1 uncultured Anaerolineae bacterium | reverse complement strand
ACGCTGGCGGTTGGCTGGGGCGTTGGCTACGCGCTTGAGATTTTGTCATTTATCTTTTGCAAATGGATCGGCGCGCCCGATTTGTTTTTGGTGCATCCGCTGATCTTTGGCGGTGCGGCGTGGCTGTGGTTGCGGCGTGATCGTCTCAGCGTGCGTGCCTCGATCTGGCAAATGGGTCGCGCGGCGTTTGCACTCTCGGCGCTCATCGCGCTTGCAGTTGTTTACATCGGCGTGATCTTTTTTGCGGAGGCGCCGCTACCGTGGCTGCGCGCAGGGTTTTATTACGTTGATATGCCATGGCATCTCAGCCTCGCGGCAGATGCGCTGCATCACTATCCAGTCGCGGATCCACACATCGCGGGTGAGCCATTTAACTACTATTGGTTTTTGTATTTTCATCTGGCGGCGTCCGCGTTTGTCACGCGCATTGGGCTGACCACGATTACGCTGCGCTTGTTTATCGTGCCGATGCTCGCCGCAATGTGTGTGCAAGCTTATGTGCTGGGCAGGTCGCTCGGCGCGCGCGTGGTAGGGCTAATGGCAGTCGTGCTGATTTTCTTTGTCGGCGAGCTTGACCCATTTGCGCAGGTCGCGGCTGCCTTCCAATTTGAAAATGCGTTTCCGTATTTTTTGTATGCCAGCCCGACGCTGACGATGAGCCTCGTGGTGTATTTGCCGCTATTGATCGTCGTGAGTGACTGGGCGCAGATGCCATTCACCCTCAAAAGCAAAACAAGCATCGGACACCTGCTGCTCATCTCACTGTTGCTCGTCGCCTGCGCCGGTAGCAAAGTCACCACGCTGACGGTCGCATTTGGCGGGTTGGTCGGCGCGGCAGTGTGGGCGCTGATCTGGCGACGCGGCTCCGCGCGCGCACTCTTGCTCGTGTGCGGCATCACGTTGATCGTGGTCGTCGCGGCATACACAGCCACATTTAGCAAGGTCAGTGGCGGGCTCAGCATCAAACCATTTGCGAGCGTGCAGCAAATGTTTTTTGTTTACAAATATTTGTGGCTACCAGTCACGCAGGTCATCAAAAACCCGTCGCCGTTGGCGGGCGCGCTGATCTTGTTGGCAATCACACCGCTGGCGCTCATCGGACACATGGGCGCGCATCTGGTTGGCATCGCTTACAGCCTGATTCGCACACGCCTCAGACTCAGCCCGACGCACGCGCTATTGCTGATGCAGTTTTTGTGCGGCTTGGCTGCGTTTTTGCTCATCAGCGGCACAAACTACGGACAAAAATACTTCATGTATGCGGCGTATGTGCCGGGCTGCGTCGTCGGCGCGTATGGCTTGTGGCTGCTGTGGCAGCGACTGTCGCACATGCGCGCGTGGGCGCGGCGAATGGCGCTTATCGCTGTGTCGGGTTTGATCTTCGTCGGTGCGCTCGATGCGCCACTCGACAACCTCACCAAGCTACGCGATCTGGCGCACGCGCAACCGCTAGCCGTGCCGACTGAGTTGCGCATGACGCCAGCAGCTTATGCTGGCTTTGCGTGGGTGCGCGATCACAGCCAGCCCGATGATGTCGTTGCGGTCACCACTAGCAACGATGGCATCACGGACGCGGGTTATTTTTATGGCGCAGCGTTTACCGAGCGGCGCATCTATATGGAAGGCTGGATGAACTCAAACGGCTCGCATTTGCTGAGCGATGATCAAACCGCTAACGGTGAAGTCGCCTATGACGCGCGACTTGGCGCTAATGCAAAAATCTTTGCGCATCAAGATGTGGCTGCGCTCAAGCGCGCGCGCGACGAGAGTAATGTGCGCTACCTCGTCGTTGTCAAAGACTATGGCGCGAAACTCGATTTGACTGCGATTGCGCGGCGTGTATTTAGCAACAGCTCGATTGATGTGTATGTGGTTGATTGAGCTATCATGCATGCATGATCTTGCATCTCATTTCGGCGGCGGAATGGGCGAAGCTGCCAAAAAATCAACCTTATACGCCCGCGAGCCTAAAAGATGAAGGCTTCATTCATTGCACAGGCGATCACGATACACTACTCACCGTCGCCAATAATTTTTACAAATTGCAATCGGGCGATATGCTCGCGTTGCATATTGACGAAAAAAAACTCAGCGCGCCGCTCAAATGGGAAGCGCCAGCGCATCCAAAATCAACGAGCGCGCCAACCGACTTGCCGCGTGAATTGAACGAGACACACATCACGGCGTACGCGGGCAAATCCGCATCAGCGCCCGCAGACACAAAAGCAACCCCGCCGGCACCCGCCGCGCCCGCTGAAAAGCAATTCCCTCACATCTACGGCGCGCTCAATCTCGACGCGGTCATCGCCACTCAAAAAATGACACGCGCGACAGACGGCGCTTACATCGGCTACGACGCGATTCAACCCATCGCCACGAGCGACCCAACCAACCCACTCAATCTCAAAAAGCCCAGCGAACTGGCGAACGAACTGCGGCAGCAGATCGTGGTGGAGAACCGCCCCG
>CAZVQE010000063.1:6018-8305 GCA_964628875.1 uncultured Anaerolineae bacterium | reverse complement strand
AGCGCTCAAACGCTACAAAGATAAGGTCGAGGCGCGCATCGAGGAGATGGACAAAAACATCAAGTCGAAATTATGAGCAGCGCCGAGAGCGTAAAGATCGAAAATAACGCATCGGCGCGCGCGCAGTTTTTGGCGGGCGCACGCGCGCACGTGCCAAATCTTGCGGGCGTGATTCCATTTGGATTGGTGGCGGGCGCGTTTAGCTTTAGCGTGTTTAAGGATGTATTTGCGGCAGTTGTGCTGCCTGCAACCTCCATTGCTGGGCGCTCACAGGTCGTCGCGCTGACGCTGTGGCGTGACGGCGCGCCGATTGCGCTGGCGATCTTGGCGGCGATCATTGTCAATCTGCGCCTGCTGATGTATGCCGCCGCGCTGGCTCCGCACTTTGAGCATTTGTCTTTTCGCTGGAAGATCTTTATGTCGGCGATCATCACCGATCAACCCTTTGCGGTGTGCCTACCGTATCTGCAACGCACGCGCGACACGGAGGCTGCGCCCGTGCGCCATTTTTATCTTTTAGGCGGCACGCTCATCATCTGGTTGTGTTGGGTGCTGATGAATTTGATTGGCGCGTGGATCGGCACAACATTGCCCGCGAGTCTTGATTTAGATTTCATTCCAACGCTGTCATTTATTCCACTCGTCACCTCAAACCTACGCAATAGACCCAGCGTGTGGGCGTCGGTGATTGCTGGCATCCTCGCGGTAACACTGGCGGGGCTGCCTTGGTCCATCGGACTGCTATTTGCCTCAGTCATCGGCATCAGCGTCGGTGTGTGGGCGGATGGGCGCATCTCATACGCGCGGTCGAGAGGTGCATGATGTGGGCGATCATCGCGCTGATGGCGCTCACGACTTTTTTATTGCGTATCTCGGTCATCACATTGTTTGAGCGAATTGGTATGCCGCTGTGGATACGTCGCGCTCTACCGTTTATTGGTCCGGCTGTGATGACTGCGCTCGTGTTGCCGCAGATTTTGACGCGCAACGGCGCGCTATTTATCTCGGCGTCAAATGCGCGCTTATTTGCGGGAGTCGTTGCGTTTGTCGTGGCGTGGCGCACCAACAACATTGTGCTGACGTTGACGATTGGCATGCTGACGCTGTGGGCGGCGCAGTACGCCAGCGCGTGGCTGCGCTGAGTCGCGTCGCACATCAAACTGTTGCAATTCTTCGCGCGTGAGCTCGCGCCACTCGCCGGGCTGCAGCGCGCCGAGCCTGATTGCGCCAATCGCCACCCGCACGAGCCGCAGCGTCGGCAACCCAACCGCAGCCGTCATGTGGCGCACTTGGCGTTTTTTGCCCTCGCGCAGGATGACTTCGAGCCATGCGGTCGGTCCGTGCGGGGTAATGGGTCTTGCGCGCGGCGGGAGCTGCGGCTCCTCTGTCAAGATGCGCGCTTGGCACGGTTGCGTCATGTAATCTTTGATCTGCAGCCCGCGACGCAGCGGCGCGAGCATTTCATCGGTTGGCACGCCTTCGATTTGCGCCCAGTAGGTCTTTGGCAATTTGTGGCGTGGGTCGGTGATGAGGTGCATGAGCGCGCCATTGTCGCTCAGCAGCAGCAGTCCTTCGCTGTCATAGTCGAGCCGCCCAGCCGCATACACACCCTTCGGCAAACCAAATTCACTCAGCGTGCGCTTGTCGGTCTCACCCTCCTCATGGGTAAATGACGACAGCACGTAACAGGGTTTGAAGAAGGCGATAGTTGGCATTGATAATCAAACAAGCTCTCGATCAATGATGAGCAGATCTTTGTCAGTATTTATGATGAAATCTTGAATTTGGCTAGATCGATGCAACAATAGCGATTCAATTTCAGTCACAGCGCAATTGCCTACACGCAACCACACCACTTTGGGCGGCGAACCATAGAGCGTCGCGCGCCGTTGAAAGTCACCATCTTTTGAAACAATACAAAAATGATTCTTTCTTGCAAATTCCCAGATAACGCTGTCGTCAGAGTTCTGTAGATTTACATCGCGCACATGCAGCGAGTCAGGATAAACATCTGCAAGCGTATAACGCAAGCGCGGCGGTAAGTTTTGGTCAAATAGCAATTGCATCAGGCAAACGCTAGACGGCGCTCACGCTCTGCAGCAAATTGCAGACAAGCTCGAATATCATCGCGCGTCAGATCTGGAAATTCTTTAAGCAACTCATCCCAGCTCATACCGCCTGCAAGGTACTCCAACACATCCGTGACGGTCATCCGCGTGCCACGAATAGTAGGCTGTCCGCTGCGTTTGCCTTCTTGAATGGTGATGATGTCACGATAGTTCACATT
>CAZVQE010000063.1:0-5918 GCA_964628875.1 uncultured Anaerolineae bacterium | reverse complement strand
ATGCGCTCATCGTGTCCATGCACGCGCTCGCTAAAACGCTCGCCCGGGCTAAACTTCATTGGCGAGAAACCGTAACAAATCGTGCCAAGTCGGCTGACGTGCTTGGCGTCAGTCGCGCCGGTCAGCATATAGGGCATCGGTGTGCCTTGTGGATCATGCCGCTTGAGCATCTCAGTCAGATGCTTAAACATCGGCGTATTGGGATCAGACTCAATCGGCGGCGATTCGCTGTCCACCTCAAATGTCATCATGTCGGCGTCGTTGCCAAGTGCCTTGCGTAGCTCATCGAGCAGCTCAGGTGTGCCAAAGCCCGGCAGTGTGCGGCAATCCAAAATAGCGCTCGCGTCCGACGGAATCACATTGGTTTTGATGCCAGCGGTGAGACCGGTCGGCGCACAGGTGTTGTGCGTCACAGCGTTGAGTTCGTTAATCAGACCTGCGATGGCTTTGTCTCGCGCGATCAGATCTTGCATCTGCGACATCGCGCGATTGCCGACGCTCATCATCGCGCGCAGCCCGATTCCCAAGGCGCCCCCCAAGCCATCGGCGAGCCGCGAGATCATCTCGCGCGCGGTCGGCGTCATATGCATGGGTAATTGGGCTGCACCGAGCTTACTCACGGCGCGCGCCAAATGCACAACGGCGTTGTCATTGTGCGGCACACTCGCGTGACCCGGCGTGCCTTTTGCGCGCATGGTCAGCCAGCTCGTGCCCTTCTCGGCAGTTTGAATCGGATAAAACGTCTTGCCCGCGACCGTCATCGAGAAGCCGCCAAACTCACTAAATGCGTATTCGGCGCGCAACAGATCGGGATGCTTATCTACGATTTGCCCGATGCCTTCATTGGTGCCTGTTTCTTCATCGGCGGTTGCGGCGATGATGATGTCGCGTTGCAGCGGCATCTGACTGCGCGCGATCTCAAGAAAAACCGCCATCTGCATGGCGCCGATGCCTTTCATATCTACCGTGCCACGCCCGTACATGTAGCCGTCTTTGATCTCTGCGCCAAATGGCTCCATCGTCCATTTGTCACGTTCGACCGGCACGACATCGGTGTGCGAGTAGAGCAACAGCGGCTTGGCGTTGCCGTTGCCTTTGATGCGCGCGATGACGTTGCCGCGATTGGGCGCGGTCTCGATGATGGTCGGCTCGATCTGATGCGCGCGCAAGATGTCGGCGAGATAGCGCGCGGCGATCATTTCGTTGCCGGGCGGGTTGCTGGTGTCGAGGCGGATAAGTCCTTGCAGGATGTCAATTGTTTGTGAAGTAAGCACATGAAAAGTATAATGACAAACTTTGAGATTTGAGAATAACGCGCGCGGCGAGTTCGATTCGCCCGCATCTGACAAATAAAACATGGCAAAAATAACTCCTCGATCACAAGACTTTAATCAGTGGTATCTCGACGTGCTCAAAGCCGCCGATATGTTTGACTATGGCCCCGTGGGCGGCACGATGATCGTCAAACCCTATGGCTGGACGCTCTACGAAAACATGAAAGATGCGCTCGATAAACGCTTCAAAGACACCGGTCACGTCAATGCACAGTTTCCGATGTTTATCCCGATGAGTTTTTTGCAGCGCGAAGCCAGCCACGTCGAGGGATTTTCGCCCGAGCTGGCAGTCGTCACGCATGGTGGCGGCGAAGAGCTGGCTGAGCCAATCGTGGTGCGCCCAACAAGCGAAACGATCATCGGCGACGCCTACTCGCGCTGGATCAACAGCTACCGCGATCTGCCCGTGCTGATTAATCTATGGAATAGCGTTGTGCGCTGGGAGAAACGCACGAAGCCATTTTTGCGCACGATGGAGTTCTATTGGCAAGAGGGTCACACCGCGCACGCCACGCACGAAGAAAGCTGGCAAGAAGTGATGACCATGCTCGATGTGTATTGGCGGCACGGTGTGGATGACTGCGCCATGCCAAGCATCAAAGGGCGCAAGAGCAAAAACGAGCGCTTCGCAGGCGCCATTAACACCACCAGCATCGAAGCCATGATGGGCGACAAAAAGGCGCTGCAAGCTGGCACGTCGCACGATCTCGGTCAAAATTTTGCAAAGGCGTTTAACATCAAATTTCTCGACCGCGATAACACGGAGAAGCTGTGTTGGACGACCTCATGGGGCTTGAGTTGGCGCTTCCTCGGCGGCATGGTCATGATTCACGGCGACGATCAGGGTCTGCGATTGCCGCCCAAGATCGCACCGCTGCAAGTGGTGGTCGTGCCAATCTACAAAAACGACGGCGAAAAAGCCGGCGTGATGCAAGCCGCCGACCGCATCTTTGCTGAGTTTAAGGCGGCGGGCGTGCGCGTCAAATTGGACGACCGCGAGGAGACGCCGGGCTTCAAATTTAACGATTGGGAGATGCGCGGTGTGCCTGTGCGAATCGAGATCGGACCTAAGGACGTTGCCAACAATAGCGTGGCGCTCGCGCGGCGCGACATGGCAGGCAAAGCGGGCAAGTCGTTCGTGCCACAGGCGGGGCTGGTCGAGCGCGTCAAATCGCTTTTCGATGAGATTCAAGCCTCGCTGCTCAAACAAGCCACCGACTTTCAAAACGCCAACATCCGCGAAGCCAACACGTGGGACGAAGTCAAAGCCGCCGTGCAAGATGGCTGGGCACTCGCGCCACTGCTAGACGATCCATCGGTGGATGCCAAGCTCAAAGAGCAACTGCAAGTCACCAACCGCAACTATCCGCTCGATCAAAAAGAGGGCGAATGGAAGTGCGTCGTCACGGGTCAACCTGTGCGCGAGCGCGCGTTGATCGCAAAGGCGTATTGAGTCGTCAGTTCTTAGTGGTTAGTTCTTAGTTATTAGTTTTTAGTAGGGCTTTTAGAGACTGATTACTAACTACTAACTACTAACTACTAACAACTAACAACTACTTGAAATGTCAGCGCGCGTTTTATTCACAACGATGCCAAGCCCGCTTGATGAGCTGATGCTCACGAGCGATGGCGCGGCATTGACAGGCTTATACATGACGCCGCATCAATACGCGCCTACGCATACTGACGCATGGCAGCGTGATGACAATGCGCCGATATTTGTGCAGACGCGTGCGCAGCTCAATGCATATTTCAATGGCGCGCGACGCCAATTTGACCTGCCGCTCAATTTGATCGGCACTGATTTTCAAAAGCGTGTGTGGCAGTCGTTGTTAGAGATTGAGTTTGGCGAGACGACATCCTATGGTGAATTGGCACGCAAGCTGGGTGACGCCAAAGCCTCTCGCGCAGTTGGGCTTGCCAACGGACACAATCCGATCTCAATCATCGTGCCATGTCACCGCGTGATCGGCGCAAATGGCTCACTCACAGGCTATGGCGGTGGCTTGCCGCGCAAACGCGCGCTGCTGGCGTTTGAGTCGGAGGTACTGCGCATTGGCGCGCACGCGATGCCGTGGTTCGACGCAGCGCCACAACAAACTGAATTGCAATTCACATGAAGCGATTTGTTTTTTTTGTCAGCGCGATTGCGCTCGTGATAACCGCCTGCCAACCAGCAACTGTCGTGCCGCCGACGCCAACACCTGCGCCGACACAACCCATTCCAACGGCTCTGCCAAAACCGCCCGCAACTGCCATTCCAACCATACGACCGGCTAACACGGCAGCGCCAATATTTGCAGGCAGCGCTGAGATGGTGCAGCCCAATGAGGTAGATGCGAAAGTCGAGGCTGCATGGAAAATGATGCGCTTGCCGCCTAATTCAACATGGAGCATGGCGCAGACGCCGCCGATGCCAAGCGAATGGCCCCCCACGCAAAACACGATTTGGACAACGCATCTATATGCGATAGGCGTGGTCGTCCCTGTCAAAGCCGGCGCACCCGAACAAGTGAGCCGACCATGGGGCAGTATTGATGTGCGTGCAATCGCTCAGTCATATACGCTCTCTGTGGCGCGCGATGCGATCGTCGCCAATGCACAACAAGGTGTGCGACCGCTAACGCCGCAAGAGCAAGGCATTCTTAATTCACGCCAAGTGGTCACGGACTTTGCGCGCAAGCTGACCGCGCTGCCAAGCGATGACCGCAACGAGGCAAAAACAATGCGTGCGTTTTATCGGGCATGGTTTGATATCAATGGAGCGATCCTGCCTTACGTGGCGCCTCCAGATGGCTTTCGCAAATGGGTCGCCCAATAATGCGAGTGCCTATCATGAGAATGACTTGCATCATTTCGGGATTGCTAAATATCAAAATCACTGTAACCGACAACGTAGGATTCCTCACTTCGTTCGGAATGACGATCCTCCCTCGGATTAGACACTCCCTCATTTTATCTTTAGATAACCCCTATGATAAACTTGCATCCTTCAAACGTCGGGGAGTGGCGCAGCCCGGTAGCGCGCTTCGTTCGGGTCGAAGAGGCCCCGGGTTCAAATCCCGGCTCCCCGATCTTTTTTGTCTCGACCTACAAACTTACTGGTGAATCTGCCTTCCGCACCTTCAACACATTTTTTGCAAACCGCCGCTTGGGCGAATCTCAAACGCACGCACGGTTGGCGCGTCGTTGATAGTCCGTATGGCTATATCCACCTGCGACCGTATCCTTTTCCACTGGGCAGCGTCGCGTATACGCCGCGTGGTCCATTGTTGAATTGGTCGTCACCCGACAAGGTCTCGCGCGCGCTCAGCGATCTGCGGCGCATCGCCAAACAACACGGCGCAATTGCATTGATGATCGAGCCTTTTGCACTCGATGATGCTGCGTTGGTCGCGCAGTTACGTGCGGCTGGCTTTGAGCCGCCGCCACCAAGCGCGCTCACACTCCAGCCACCGCGTACCGTCATCGTAGATATTAGCCCCGACGAGAGCGCCATTCTCAGCAGCATGAAGCAAAAAACGCGCTACAACATCAACCTCGCGCGCAAACGCGGCGTGACAGTGCGCATTGCCTCCAGCGAGGAGGATGTCACGCGCTATCACGCCATGATGCAAATCACTGCCGCGCGCGACGGATTTTCGATTCACCCTGCGAGCTACTACCGCGACATGTTGCGCGAGTTTGGCGCGAGCGCTGTGTTGTTGCTCGGCGAACACGCGGAGCATGGGCTGTTGGCGGGCGCGATTATCAATTCACAAGAACAACTCGGCACGTATGTGTATGGCGCCAGCTCGAGCGAGCATCGTGAGTTGATGGCTCCCTATCTGGTGCAATGGGAGGGCGTGCGTTGGGCGCGCGCGCGTGGCTGCACGACCTATGATCTGTGGGGCATCCCCGATGAGGACGAGACGACGCTCGAAGCGCAATTTGAAAATCGGCACGACGGGCTGTGGGGCGTGTATCGCTTTAAGCGCGGCTGGGGCGGACAGGTCGTGCGCTATGTCGGCGCTTGGTTGAATGTGATCTCGCCCGTGCGTTGGCAGGCGTTGCAAATGGCGCGTCGAGCGCGCGGCGTCAATCGGCATTGAAGGAATACAATTTCTTTCACGATTTATTCAATGGAATGAGAAAAATCAAACGCTGGATGCGTAAATCCTCTCGCTCGGTCATCACGTTGACGCTCATGGTGGTGGCTATCCTCGCGCTGTTATATGCGTTGGTGAGCAGTGGCACAGTGTGGGCGGGCTCGCTCGTTGCGGGCGCGATGGTCATCCTGTGCGTGGTGGGTTTGTTTTTTTATACACGTCAGCCTGTTTTAGTGGAATCGAATCCCGCGCCGAGCAAGACATCCATTTCACCCAGCATCCTCGTGTCTGAGGTGCGCACCGCTGCACTCGTCAGCTACGGACAAATTGGCACGGTCAAAATCAAAAAAGAGCGCCAACGCGCGACCGGCGAATTTAGCAGCATGATCCTCAATCCATTTATCGGCGAAGAGCTGCTCATGGATGTCGGTGTGCGCGTCGTCGCGGGCGTCAATCTCAAACATCTACAAGAGAGCGATGTGCGCATCAGCGACGA
>CAZVQE010000062.1:0-10815 GCA_964628875.1 uncultured Anaerolineae bacterium | reverse complement strand
TGCCGTGATAATTTTTCGCCCACAGTTAGTTTCGTTTTGTGGATTTTGGCAGAGGTTGCCATCATCGCCACCGACTTGGCTGAGGTAATTGGTTCCGCGATTGCGTTGCATTTGTTGTTTGGCGTTTCGTTGATTGTGGGCGTACTGATTACCGCCTTAGATGTGCTATTGGTGCTGTTTTTAAATCACAAAGGTTTTCGCTACATCGAAACGTTGGTGGTTTCGCTGATCGCCATCATTGCGGCGTGTATGCTCATCAATGTGATTTGGGCGCGGCCAGATTGGGGCGGGGTAGTCAATGGCTTTGTGCCGAACGTCCAAATCTTGCGTGATCCATCCGCGTTGTATATCGCGCTTGGCATCCTTGGCGCGACGGTCATGCCGCACAATCTATATCTGCACTCTTCGATTGTGCAGACACGCGCGTATGCGCAGACGCAGACAGGCAAACACGAAGCCGTCAAATTTGCGGTGACTGATTCGACGATCGCGCTCATGTTTGCGTTGCTCATCAATGCATCGTTGCTTATCTTGAGCGCGGCTGTATTTCATCGTAATGGACAGCATGATGTGGCAGAGATTGAGCAAGCGTATGAGTTGCTCTCGCCCATGCTTGGCACATCGATGGCGAGCATCTTTTTTGCGGTTGCGCTCCTCTGCAGCGGGCAAAACAGCACGCTGACTGGCACGCTCGCAGGGCAGATCGTGATGGAAGGCTTTATCAATTTACGGATCACACCATGGCTGCGTCGCCTCATCACGCGCTTGCTCGCCATCGTGCCAGCCGTGATTGTGATTAGTCTGTTTGGTGAGAGCAGCACAACCAGCATGCTCGTTTTGTCGCAAGTGATTTTGTCTTTGCAATTGTCATTTGCGGTTTTTCCGCTGATTATTTTTACAAGCAATAAAAAATTGATGGGCGAATTTGTCAATGCGCGCACAACAAAGATCGTCGGTTTTGCCGTAGCTACTGCAATCGCCTTGCTTAATGCATATTTGTTGTATCAAACTATTTTCAACGCCTAAAGCTAACCGAGTGGCGAGATAATTGTCTGAAATGCAAGCATCTCAGCCGCGCGCGCGTCTACAACGTTATATCTGGCTGTCCATCATCGCTGCGGTGGTCACCATCAGCCTCAAATTGTTGGCGTACTGGATTACCAATTCGATTGCGCTCTTGTCTGACGCGCTGGAGTCTGTGGTGAATCTGGTCGCAGCAGGCGTGGCGCTCTGGATGATGAGCATCGCCAGTCGCCCGCCCGACGAGGAGCACGCCTACGGACACGACAAAGCCGAATACTTTTCGAGTGGCGTCGAGGGCGGGTTGATTTTGGTGGCGGCAGCCGGAATCATCTTTAGCTCAGCTGAACGCTTGCTCAACCCTCATCCTGTGTCGGTGAGTACTATCGGCGTCGGTGTCAATATCGCTGCTACGTTGATTAACTTTTTTGTAGCGCAGTTGCTTGTGTCAGTTGGCAAACGTGAAAACTCAATAGCGCTTGAGGCTGATGGTTATCACTTGTTTGCGGATGTGTGGACCTCGGTCGGCGTCATCATCGGTGTTTTTATTACGTGGATCACAAGGTGGGACTGGCTAGATTCTGTGATCGGTATGTTGGTAGCGCTGAACATTGTGTATCACGGCGTGCGCCTCGTGCAACGTAGCGCGACGGGCTTGTTGGATGCCGCCTTGCCGGACAACGAGCAAGAGGTCATCCGCGAAACACTCAACCGTTTTTGCCGCGAAAATAGTTTGCTGTATCACGCGCTACGCACACGCCAAAGTGGCTCGCGCAGATTTATGAGCGTGCATGTGTTAGTTCCCAATGATTGGACGGTACAGCGCGGGCATGACATGGTCGAGCAAATCGAGCAAGCCTTGCACAAACAATTGCCGATGATGACGATCGTCACTCACCTTGAGCCACTGGATGATCCATCCTCGTGGCGGGACACGAAACTCTATAGTCAGCTTTGATCGCTCAACCGTCCATTATCCAGCACTACCCTCCGCGTCACAGATTCCATTCCACGCCCTAGCTCGTGTGTGGACATGACGATGCATACACCGCAATTGCGCTGCGCGGTCAATATCTCCGATAGCATTTGACCTGATTTTTGGTCGAGTCCGGTGAATGGCTCATCGAGCAGCAATACGCTTGGCGCGTGGATGAGCGCGCGCGCGATTGACAACCGCTGCAACATCCCGCGCGAAAACGAGCGCACACGGTCATTTGCGCGATTTTTTAGATTGACTTGTTCGAGCAACGTGCGGCTCTGTTGAATGACATCTTTGACGTTGTGTAGTTGCGCATGAAACATCAAATTTTCGAGCGCGGTCAGATCGCCGTAGTGCATCGTTTGATGAAAAACCGCGCCGATTAACTCACGCGCATGCGATGCGTCTTTGAGCGCGTCGTGATCGCCGATGTGCAGTTCGCCACTGGTTGGTTGCAAAAGCGTTGCGAGGATACGCAGCAACGTCGTCTTGCCTGAGCCGTTTGAGCCGAGCAGCGCCACGCACTCGCCACGCTCAATTTTGAATGACGCGCCGCGCAACACAGGGCGCATGCCATACAGCTTTGTCAGGCGATCAGCGACAATCATAAAAATTAATGCTCCCAGATTTCACTCAAATGCGCCAGTTGTTCATTGCGTTGCGCAAGATAGGCTGACTCTTTGATTTTGCCTTGTGCATAACTGTCATCGAGCGCCGCAATTGTGCGCACGAGTGTGCGACGCTCCTTATCGCGCTTGATATCCTCTGATTTGATTGCGCGGTTGCGCAAGATCATAAAGCCGCCAAATAGAGCCGCACATAGCAGCGCAGCGCCAGCCGCAATAATCGAAGTCATGTCGTTGCCATTCACTTTGCGCGTTGTGGGTTGCCCAACAAAATCAAGAATTATTTTGCCGCCTTGCGCAACTGTAGGCGATTGCGGTGTAAATATTCGCAGTTTGTTCCCGTTAAAGTCTTGGGTGCCTTGATCTTTGAGGTTTGCAATTTTTAGCTCGCTGTCGGGCAATAATGCATTCCAATTTTTCACCGGATACAACACTTCACGCGCCAGTGAAATTTTTCCTTTGTAAGGCACGTCATAGATCACTGTGATCGTAGAGGATTTCGCGCCGGGTGGTGTAGCGTCCATGTCAATCAACGCATTGCCATCGCGTATAAAACGTTCGCCGATACCAGGCCCATCAAATCGCAAGTTTGTTGCTTCAGGCGGCAGCGAAATTTTTATTGATTGCCGCGGCGCGCTGATGTACGCCGATGTGCTGCTGTTGTCAAACACATAAAACTCGACCAGCGTCATCGTGCTTTCGCTCATGTCATTTACAAAATAGTGCAACTCCGAAATGCTGATTACATTTGCGTCATTGGTGACCGAAAACACGGGGATCAGCGACGTGATTCTTTGTGTGTTGGTGAATTGTGCCGTGCGACCGAAAAAGCGCGCACCGCTGAGTGTGATCTCTGGCTCATAAAAGTATCCGCGCTCAGTTGGCAAATTTGTAAAGGTGACATAGCCCGATGTATCTACTTTCGCGGTTCGCGAGAGTGCCTCGCCCGTATTTTCGTAAGCATGCAAAATGACATTTGTGTCAGCTAGATTGAGCACGCTGGCATTTGGATTTGCTACTTGATACACGATCACGCCGCTGCCGATTTTTGCTGCTTCGCGCAGTGTCTGTGGATCGCTGTATTTTTCGCCTGTGTTGCGAATGAAATTTGCGGCAGACAAACGCTCGACATCTGAGAGTTTGATATTGGCATGTTTGTCACCCTGAATGCTTGATTGCAAGATCGCTTGCACGGATTTCTGCGCCCAAAAAGTTCCATTCGCAAAAGCAGAGACCTGATGGCACGTAGCGCAATTTTGCTCAAAGATTTGTTTGCCCTCTGAGACGCCTTTTGCGGATGTATTGAGTGCAAGCGCATAAGCTGTGACATCCCAACGCTCTTGCGCACTGAGCGAGCCGCTAAAGCCCGGCATCAGATTTTGGATGCGACCGTTGCTAATAATGTCAAACCATTCACTTGGTGTGCGCGCATTGCTAACTGAGGGCAGGTTGGCAACAGTTTTGCCTTGCGCGCGGATGCCGGCCGATTGTGAGCCATCGCCGATGCCAGTTGCCCCGTGGCAGGCTTCGCATTTTTGCGCGTACAGCTTGGCGCCGTTAGCAATGTCTGGCGCACGCGGTGGTGTCGTCTCAGCAATCTCGCGCGTTGGCAAGACGACGGGTTTAGTTAGATCTACCTCGGCGCGCCTGCCATTTGCAAAAGAACATGCGCTCAGCAGAATAAGCGCGAAACCGGTAAAAATGTGTCTTGTGACTAAGTGCATGGATACAAAACCTAATGGCTATAATCCTACTCGATGAGCCAGATCGGCGATGCGGATTCACCAAAGCTCAGCATCATTATCCCGTGCTACAACGAAGAGAAACGTCTGCCAGCCACCCTCGAAGCGCTTGCGCAATTTGTGGCTGATCCAGCGAACAAGGCATTGACGCTAGAGGCTATTGTTGTGGACAACGCGAGCCGTGACGCAACTTTTGCGGTTGCGAATGAGTTTGCTGCATCGCATCCGTATGTGCGTATCATGCAAGAGGCAACGCGCGGCAAAGGCGCTGCGGTTCGGAGCGGTGTTTATGCGGCGCGCGGCGAATACATCTTTATGTGCGACGCTGATCTCTCGATGCCCATGGGTGAGATGCCAAAGTTTTTTGCGCCAACTTTAGGAGACTATGATGTTGCGATAGGCTCGCGCGAAGGTAAAGGCGCCAAGCGATTTAACGAGCCTTTTATGCGACATCTGCAAGGGCGCGTTGGTTCATTGCTGACCAAGATCATCTTGGGGCTAAACTATGAAGATACGCAATGCGGTTACAAGTGCTTTAAGCGCGACGCCGCGCACACCATCTTCAAACGCCAAACGCTAAATGGCTGGGGTTTTGATTTTGAATTGCTCCAAATCTGCAAAACCCACAACTTGAACGTGAAAGTTGTGCCGATTCACTGGTACTACCGCGCTGACGGCAATATTCAATTTGGCTTGTCAGCAATGAAGACGCTAAGTGAACTTTGGAAGGTGCGCCAAAACAGCCGCGCGGGCGTGTATCGCTGATAGCTGTGCCGACGCTCGATTACGAACTCGATTGGATCAAAAAAGACTTTGCGCTCGTCGCGGGTATTGACGAAGCCGGACGCGGCGCGTGGGCGGGTCCGGTTGTTGCAGCAGCTGTCATCTTTGACCTTGACACGCGCAAAAAACGCAATGCGTTACTGCGCGAACTCACTACGATTAATGACTCAAAAAAACTTAGCGCGCGTCAACGTGAATTAGCGCGTGAATTGATCGAGACTCATGCGTTGGCAATCGGCGTCGGTCAAGCAGATAACGTAGAGATTGATGCTCGTGGCATATTGCCAGCCACGCGCCTTGCTATGTGCCGTGCAATTGCACAATTAGCCCTTGCGCCAAATGCATTGTTGATTGATGCGGTGCATTTACCTGCGATTGACATCGCCCAACGCTCTTTTAATTTTGCAGACTCGCTGAGCTTGTCGGTGGCTGCGGCTTCGATCATCGCCAAAACAACCCGTGACGCGCTGATGTGCGCGCACGAGCGCGATTACCCGCAATATCAATTCTCCAAACACAAAGGCTATGGCACCGCCGCGCATCGGCTGGCGCTCGACACGCATGGCGCATGCGCGCTACATCGCATGACCTTTCGACCTTTGCAGCCCGCGCTATGGCAAAATTCGCACGTTTGAAAAAGCATTGGTTGCGGTGGGTCGCGCTAGCAGTTGTATTGTTGCTTGCGGCGATTTTTCGTTTTAGCGCGTTGAATTGGGACAGCGGCACGCATGTGCATCCTGATGAGCGCTACTTGTCTTTTTTAGCTTCGTTGATTCACACGCCCGCGAGTCTTGTGGCGTATTTTGATTCGGCTGCGTCGCCGCTCAATCCATTTAACACGGACTGGGGCAAGAGCTATGTGTATGGCGCACTGCCACTCTTTATTGCGCGTGTTGCGGGCGAATGGCTCGACCGCGCATGTCAATCTTCGTGGGCACTTTTTTATCTGCCGAGCAACGCATTATTTAGCAGATGGCTTGGCACATGCGCTCAAAAGTCATTTACAGACTACGATGGCATCACCTATGTTGGTCGTCTGATGTCGGCGTTGTTTGATTGGCTGACGGTTTTGCTCGTTGCACTCGTTGGCATACGCCTATCGGGTTGGCGCATTGGCATCATAGCCGCTGCGTTGAGCGCGTGCGCTGCCATGCAAATCCAACAGGCACATTTTTTTACGGTGGATAGCGCCACACTATTTTTTGCGACCACTGCGTTTGCCGGTGTTATTGGCGTTGTGCGTTCGCAAAAGGCAGGGCAATTGTGGTTGCGCTCGACACTAACAGGCGTCATGATTGGCGCAGCGCTCGCCAGCAAAATCAGTGTGTGGATGCTGTTTCTATTTGCACTGTTGGCGATCTTGCTGGTGTGGATTAACTCTGAGCATTTTGCTTTGTGGCATGTTGTTGGCGCGTTTGTGATTTTGACTAGCGCGACTTTTTTTGTGTTTCGTGTTACGCAACCCTATGCGTTTATCGGTGTTAGCGAGCGTGAATTTATTTTTACACTTCAACGTTGCAACACCTTTACATCGGGTAATTTACTCAATCGCGTATGTAGCGCGATGGCTGATTTGCCGCTGACTCTACGCGCACTTTTTGCGCCATCAGGTCGTTGGATCGAGCAACTCGCATTGGCGCAAGCGTTTGTAGATGGTACGGTGGACGCGCCGTTTGGTATCCAATGGGCAAACCGGTTGCCGATTATTTTTCCGTTGATCAACCTTGTGTTTTGGGGTATGGGCGTGCCTTTGGGAATTGCATCTATCGCTGGCGTGATTTTTGTGCTGTGCCGACGCGAGCGCGAGATCGGTTGGCTATTCATTGCGTTGTGGTGCGTTGTGTTTTTTGCGTATCAGGGCACGCAGTGGACAAAATCTATCCGCTATCAACTGCCGATTTATCCGTGGTTGAGTTTGTGCGCGGCATTGCTTTTGCAACACGTATGTTTGTCGCGTGCCGCGCGCGCCATTCGCCCAATCATGCACATTGTTGTCATCGGTGGCACATTGCTATGGGCGATTGCATTTACCGCGATCTATCGTCAGCCACTCACGCGCGTCGCAGCGACGGAGTGGATGCAACTCAACATCCCGCCGCACAGTGTGGTCGCCAATGAGCATTGGGATGATCCTTTGCCGCTGAGCACGTTTGATGGCGAATTCAACGCAAACACTTTTCGGCGCTTAAGTAACGAGAGCGGTCTGATGCAAATGTATGACGCCGATACGCCGCAAAAGAAAACAGATTTGCTGACGTGGCTGGATGAGGCGGATTACCTTGTGCTGTCGAGCAATCGCATTTATGCATCAGTTGCGCGACTGCCGTGGCGTTATCCACTGACTCTGACCTACTATCGCGCGCTGTTTGCGGGCAAATTAGGTTTTGAGTTGGTGGGTGATTTTCGCTCATTGCCGCGTATCGGCGCGATTGCGTTTGACACCCAAGAGATGCCGCAAGCGCTGAGCGCGCGCATGGGCGATTTGTATTTTGCGCCGTATCCGCCCGCCGAAGAAGCCTTCTCTGTTTACGATCATCCGCGTGTGTTGATTTTCAAAAAGTCACCGGCGTATACGCGCGAGCGTGCCGCTGATGTGTTTGCGTCGGTTGATCTCGATAGCGTAGTTGAGCAGTCTCCACGCGCTGCTGCAAATGCGCCGAGTGGCATGTTGATGAGCGATGCGCTGCGCACCGCGCAAGCGTTGGGCGGCACATGGCGTGTCGTCTTCGATCAGAGTGAGATTCCACAATGGCTGGCGCTGATCGAGTGGCTTGTGTTGATCGAGTTGTTGGGAATTGCATTTGTGCCGATTGCGTTGCGCATGTTTGGCGATTCTGTTTTTGGTGCGGGCGTTGCATTTGCAAAAATCTTGGCGTTGCTGATTGTTGCGTGGATGTGCTGGATTTTTGCGAGTGTGCAAATATTGCCATTTTCGCGCGGCGCGATTGTGTTGGTGAGTATTTTCGCGCTTGTAGCCAATGCGTATTCGTTTACGCGTATGCGTGCTGCGCGCGCGATTCTCAAAAGCAAACTGAGCGAGATTGCACTCGCTGAAAGTGTTTTTTTGTTGGCGTTTGCATGTTTTGTGGCGATACGCGTCGGCAATCCTGATCTATGGCATCCGATCATGGGCGGCGAAAAGCCGATGGACTTTGCCTACTTCAATGCTGTTTTACGCTCTACGTATTTTCCGCCTTACGATCCATGGTTTGCGGGCGGCTACATCAACTACTATTATTTTGGTTGGGTTGTGTTCGGCGTGCCAGTCAAGTTGCTAGGTCTTGCTCCGTCCGTCGCTTACAACTTGATTTTGCCGACGATTGTGGCGTTAGTGGCGAGCGCGGCATTTGCGATTGGCGCGACCTTTGCACGGCACTCCGTTGCGTATGCGACTCGTCGTGCCGAGTTGCTCGCGGGCGTGTTGTCCGCCGCGTTGATCGTTGCGCTTGGCAATCTTGGTCAGCTCGATGTCATCCTCAATGCGCTTAGACGTTTAGGTGCGGGTTCGCCCTTGCAAGGCGCGACTCAAATTCTCAATGGCACGCCGCTGCCGCTAGCGATCAATGAATGGTACTGGAATGCGACGCGCCTAGACGCGACTGTGCCGATTGCCGAGTTCCCATTGTTCACGTTTTTGTATGCTGATCTGCATGCGCACATGATGGCGATGCCATTGTTTTTGCTCGTGGTCGCGTTGTTGCTTGTTTGGGTGAATCGCAGCCGCGCCGATGGCATCTTGATCTTCGTGACCGCGCTTGCAATTGGCGCGTTGTGGGCGACAAACTCATGGGATTACCCGCTCGTTACGTTGATGTTTGTTGCGGCAGTGGCACTGCGCATCGTGTTTGTTCGCGCGCAAAATCTTTTTGTGATCGGCGCGCAACTGATTGCAGTCATTTTGTTGTCGGTGTTGTTCTTCGCGCCATATCGTGAGCATTATGGAACAGCGTATACCGCAGTTGGGCGGTGGTCAGGCGACACGACGCCGCTTGATGCCTATCTCAAAATTTATCTGCTGTTTGCCGCGCCAATTGCGATGTGGGCGATGTTGCGCGCTATTTCACTTTGGCGCACATCGCAGTTGTCTACAGCTATTGGTGCATTTGCATTAGCTCTATCGTTGGCAGCTAGCGCAGTGTTTGCGTGGTTTGGCGTCAGCGTGACATTAGTTGCTTTGCCTTTGATGGCGCTGTGTGCCTTTGCCATGTTACAGCAGCAGCCGAGATTGGTGGCGCGAGTGTTATGGGGAATGGGTGTCGTTGCGTTTGCGTTGAGTGTGTTTGTTGAGTTGTTTACTTTGCGCGGCGACATCGGCAGAATGAACACTGTCTTTAAGATGTACTTGCAAGCGTGGCTGTTGTTGTCGTTTGTCGCTGCAATTGCGATTACAAAGATTGTGTATGCGCGTATTGAGATGGATGCTTCGGCAAGCTCAGCATCCGTCCGCGCGCTGAGCCTGCCGAAGCGAGCGACCATATGGCTTCGGCGCGGCTCGCTCTTTATCATCGCGGCGTTGCTGATAACTGCGACGTTATATCCGCTGACGGCAGTCCCCGCAAAAATGCAAGACCGATTCTCAACGACAGCGCCACACGGACTAGACGGCTCGACCTATATGCAGACGGCGCGCTACGACGAGGCGATCTTTGGCAACGCAAAAGTGCATTACCCGTTGGAGTCCGATTACGATGCGATCCGTTGGTTGCAAGTCAATGTAGTTGGCTCGCCCGTCATCATCGAGGGTCAGACGGGGTTTGATTTGTATCGTTGGGGCAATCGCTTTTCGATTTACACGGGCTTGCCAACTATCGTTGGTTGGAATTGGCACGAGCGACAACAGCGCGCTGCGCTGCCCGATAAATTGGTTGTCAATCGCGCTAATGATGTCGCCGAGTTTTACAACACGAGTGATGTTTATAACGCGTTGATGCTTATTCACCGTTATCAGGCAAAATACGTGATTGTGGGTGAATTAGAGCGCGGTTATTACACGCCGCTAGGCATTGCGAAATTTCAGCGTATGCAAGAGGCAGGTTGGCTGCGCGCGGTCTATCGCAATGAAGGTGTGACGATTTACGAGGTTTTGGCAACATCATGATGGATTCATTCGTTTGGTATGTTTGGATGCAGCTCATCGGCTTGGGCGGATGGCTCGTCGCCTCGCGTTGGTTGCAGCGCTTGCCGGATGCAGGCTATGGCGTGAGCAAAGCGCTTGGCATGTTGTTGGGCGCCTATGTGTATTGGATCTCTGTCATAGCAGGTGTCGCCCAAAATCAAACCGCGCCACTTCTCGCCGTATTTGCGTTGTTTGCAGTGGGCGCGTGGTTGCAACGCGACAAAATTTTGCGCGGCGAATTTGGCGCGCTACTGCCTTGGCGCGCAGTGGATAAGCGCTATCTCATCGCGGCTGAGATTGTCTTTGCGCTTTCATTTGCCGCGATGGCAATTTACCGCGCCTACTCGCCCAACATCGAGAGCGCCGGCGGCGAAAAATACATGGAGATGATGATGATGAATGCGATATTGCGCAGCCCATCATTTCCGCCGAATGACGCTTGGCTGTCGGGCTTTTCGATTAGCTACTACTATTTTGGCTACATCATGCACGCCATGCTCATGCGTCTGAGTGGCATGATGCCTGCGGTCGGGTTTAATCTGGCTATGG